>NZ_LSOD01000047.1:0-302102 GCF_001592855.1 Acinetobacter sp. BMW17 | reverse complement strand
TGGTTATGCCTGGTGACAACGTAGAAATGTCAGTAGAATTAATCCACCCAATCGCAATGGACCCAGGTCTACGTTTTGCGATCCGTGAAGGTGGCCGTACAGTTGGTGCTGGTGTAGTTGCTAAAGTAACTGCATAATTGTAAAATAAAATTACAAATTGGGGTTTCGGCTCCAATTTGTTTTGCAGGTCAGTAGTTCAATTGGTAGAGCGTCGGTCTCCAAAACCGAATGTTGGGGGTTCGAGTCCCTCCTGGCCTGCCAACTTTTTTATAAAAGACGCTTGATGTCGGCAAAACTGGTCATATAATAAGTCGCGAAACCTACGACGAGTACAAAAATGTCGAATGAAAAATTACGCGACGCACAAAGCGACGCGGCAATCCCTCAAAGAAATAATTCTGCTGAAGTAGTTAAATCTGGTTCTCCCCTAGACGTCGTCTTATGGATTATCGCATTGATTTTATTAATTGGTGCGACCATGGTGAATCAACACCTACCAGCGTATTGGGCACCAGCCAACGATATCTGGGTGCGCGTTGGGGTAATTTTGGCTTGTATCATCGTGGCATTCGGTTTATTATACGCCACCCATCAAGGCAAAGGCTTTGCTCGTTTGTTGAAAGACTCACGAATTGAGCTGCGTCGAGTGACTTGGCCAACGAAGCAAGAGACCATGACCACATCTTGGCAGGTGCTTGCGGTTGTAGTTGTTGCATCCATTTTATTATGGTGTTTTGACTACATTTTGGGCTGGTTAATGAAGTTTATTATCGGGTAAGAGAGCTATGAAACGTTGGTACATTATTCATGCCTATTCAGGTTATGAAAAACAAGTGATGCGTTCACTTAATGATCGAATCCAGCGTAGCGCTGTAGCCGATAGCTTTGGTGAAGTCCTTGTTCCTACCGAAGAAGTGGTAGAAATGAAGGATGGTAAGAAACGTAAATCTGAACGTAAGTTCTTTCCAGGCTATGTGTTGGTCGAAATGGAAATGAATGATGAAACTTGGCACATTGTTAAAGAATGTCCAAAAGTTTTAGGTTTTATTGGTGGTACGGCTGAGAAACCGGCGCCAATTACCCAACGTGAAGCAGATGCGATTCTTGCTCGTGTACGCAATACTGGTGAAGCACCACGTCCAAAGACGATGTTTGAACCAGGCGAAGAATTACTCGTAATTGACGGTCCATTCACAGACTTTAAAGGTGTGGTGGAAGAAGTTCTATACGAAAAGTCACGTTTAACGTTGACCATTAATGTATTTAATCGACCAACTCAGGTTGAGCTGGAATTTCGCCAAGTCGAAAAATCAGTTTAATTCGAAGTGGTTGAAAAACGCCTGGCTTATTTATAAGTCAGGCATTGTTGTTGTAACGGTATCGTTACTTAGAAATTGGGGAGCCTTCATCGGCGTTTGTACCCAGAGGTAATTTGAAATGGCTAAGAAGATTGACGGCTATATCAAGCTGCAAGTTCCAGCTGGTAAAGCGAATCCATCTCCACCGATTGGTCCTGCATTGGGTCAACGTGGTGTTAACATCATGGCATTCTGTAAAGAATTCAATGCTGCGACACAAAAACTTGAAGTTGGTTTACCAATTCCAGTCGTGATCACTGTGTACAACGACAAGTCGTTCACATTCATCATGAAAACTCCTCCTGCATCTATTCTTCTTAAGAAAGCTGCTGGTATCCAAAAGGGTTCTGCTGTACCTAACAAAACTAAAGTTGGTAAGTTGACTCGTGCTCAATTGGAAGAAATCGCGACTACTAAAGAACCAGATTTAACTGGTGCTGATTTAGACGCACGTGTTCGTACCATCGCTGGTTCTGCACGTTCTATGGGCTTGGAAGTGGAGCTATAAGACATGGCAAAGTTAACTAAACGTCAAAAAGCCATTGCTGCTGCTATTGAAGCAAACAAAGTTTACACTTTAGAAGAAGCAGTAGCTGTTCTTGCTGGTCTTCCTGCTGCGAAATTCAAAGAATCTTTGGATGTTGCGGTAAACCTAGGTGTTGACCCTCGTAAATCTGACCAAGTTGTTCGTGGCGCGACTACACTTCCTGCAGGTACTGGTAAAACTGTACGTGTAGCTGTGTTTGCTCAAGGCGCTGCTGCTGAAGCTGCTAAAGCTGAAGGCGCGGACGTAGTTGGTTTTGATGACCTTGCTGAAAGCATTCAAGCAGGTAACCTTGACTTTGACGTAGTGATTGCTGCTCCTGATGCAATGCGCGTTGTTGGTAAGTTGGGTACGATTCTTGGTCCACGTGGCTTAATGCCAAACCCTAAAGTGGGTACTGTAACTCCTGACGTAGCTGGTGCGGTTAAAAATGCAAAAGCTGGTCAAGCACGTTACCGTGTAGACAAAGCGGGTATTATCCACGCTGCGATCGGTCAAGTAGATTTCTCTGCTGAAGCTGTTCGTCAAAACGTTGAAACTTTGATTGCAGACTTGAAAAAGTTAAAGCCTGCGACATCTAAAGGTGTATACATCAAAAAGATCACTTTGAGCTCAACTATGGGTCCTGGTCTTGTTGTTGATGTAAACAACGTTTCTAACTAAGTTTAACTTAGACAGAATTTTAAAGCCCTGAGTAATATTTGAAGCACTGCTTCAAATATTACGCAAGAGAAACCGGTTTCGGACTACTTGCAAACTTAGGCAAACTTTGAATTGGTAAATGTAGATTTATCAGCGTCAAAGACCTCAGGCGAGAGTAATTTCGATTACTTTCTTAATTTCCCAGCCTGAGTAGACGCGGTGGTGTGATTTGTTCATCCTCCGCGTGTAAGTTCAGTGATGAACTTGCGAATTGGGAGTGTACTTCGCGTAAGTACATAAATCACCGTTAGGAGGTTTTACAATGGCTCTTCTTATCGAAGGCAAAAAACAGATCGTTGCTGAAGTAACTGAAGTTGCTTCTACTGCGTTTGCTGCTGTTGTTGCTGACTACCAAGGTTTAACTGTTGAGCAATTAACTGCTCTTCGTGTTGAAGCTCGTAAGTTAGGTGTTGCTACACGTGTTGTACGTAATACTTTGGCTAAACGCGCTCTTCAAGATACTCCATTCAATATCTTGAACGACAACCTTGTTGGCCCAACAATTTTAGCTTTCTCAACTTCTGCAGATGATATGGGTGCTGCGGCACGCTTATTCGAAGAATTTGCGAAAACTAACAAAGCATTTGAACTTAAAGCTGCTGCATTTGAAGGCAAACTTTATCAAGGCGCAGAAGTTAGCGTTATCGCGAATCTTCCAAACCAAGAGAAAGCGCTTACTATGCTTGCAAACGTTCTTCAAGCTCCTATTTCGAAATTGGGTCGCTTACTTACAGCGCTTCAAGAGAAAAACGAGTCAGAAGCTGCATAAGCTCAAACTTAAACACACATCATTCAATACCCATTTGGAGTTACTCTCATGGCTTTAACAAACGAAGAAATCTTAAACGCAGTTGCTGAAAAAACTGTTCTTGAACTTGTTGAACTTATTTCTGCTTTCGAAGAAAAATTCAACGTATCTGCTGCTGCTGTAGCTGTAGCTGCAGGTCCTGCTGCTGCTGCTGCTGAAGAGCAATCAGAATTCAACGTTGAGTTGACTTCTTTCGGCGCGAACAAAGTAGCTGTGATTAAAGCAGTTCGTGAAATCACTGGTCTTGGCTTGAAAGAAGCTAAAGACATGGTTGAAGGTGCTCCTTCAGTTCTTAAAGAAGCAGTTTCTAAAGAAGAAGCTGAAGAACTTAAGAAAAAACTTGAAGAAACTGGTGCTACTATTACTATTAAGTAATGTTACCAGGGGGGGAATATTAATTTCACCCCAAAAATTGGCTGATGGCTCTTGGGTCATCAGCCTTTTTGCGTTACAATAATCGGCTCGATTTTTGTTTGCTTGGTGGAAAATCCATCAAATTAAAATAAAGAAAAGAATCAAACGCTTACCAATATTTTTCAAATTTAAAAATATTGGTAAGCGTTTCAATACCACTGAAAATTGCAGCATTTGTAAAAAGTGGTGGCCATATCGGCCTGCGTAATTCCTTCTGAGCCCGTTCTGCAGGCGGGCTCGGTTTACTTTCCGAGGACTCCAGATGGCATACTCATATACCGAAAAGAAACGGATCCGTAAGAATTTTGGTAAATTGCCTAGTGTTATGGATGCTCCGTACTTGCTCGCGATTCAAGTCGACTCGTACAGAACATTTTTACAAGATGGCAAATCACCAAAAAACCGCGAAGATATCGGTCTGCAAGCCGCGTTTCGTTCAGTTTTTCCTATAGAAAGTTATTCTGGCAATGCTGCTTTAGAATTTGTTGAGTATAGTCTTGGTAAGCCTGAGTTTGATGTACGCGAATGTATTCTTCGTGGCTCAACTTATGCAGCACCAATGCGCGTAAAAATTCGTTTGATCTTAAAAGATCGCGAAACTAAATCAATTAAAGACGTGCGCGAGCAAGAAGTGTACATGGGTGAAATGCCACTCATGACCGATAACGGTACATTCGTTATTAATGGTACTGAGCGTGTAATTGTATCTCAATTACACCGTTCACCAGGCGTATTCTTTGACCACGATAAAGGCAAAACCCACTCTAGTGGTAAAGTGCTTTATTCTGCGCGTATTATTCCTTACCGTGGTTCATGGTTAGACTTCGAATTTGACGCAAAAGACCTTGTATTTGTGCGTATTGACCGTCGTCGTAAATTACTTGCGACTGTGGTTCTTCGTGCTTTGGGTTATAACAATGCGCAAATCTTAGACTTGTTCTATGAAAAAGTGCCTGTATACCTAGACATGGGTAGCTACCAGATTGACCTTGTTCCAGAACGCTTGCGTGGTGAAATGGCACAATTTGATATCGTAGACAATGATGGCAAAACTATTGTTGAGCAAGGCAAGCGTATCAACGCGCGTCATGTGCGTCAAATGGAAGCTGCTGGTCTAGAAAAGCTTTCTGTGCCAGATGAGTACTTGTACGAGCGTATTACTGCAGAAGACATCCCTCTTAAAGATGGTGATGTGATTGCAGCAAATACCTTACTCAGCCATGAAATTATGGTGAAATTGGCTGAAGGTGGTGTTAAACAATTTAACATTCTATTCACCAATGACATCGACCGTGGCTCATTCGTTGCAGATACTTTACGTGCAGACACCACGACAGGTCGTGAAGAAGCATTGGTAGAAATCTACAAAGTAATGCGTCCAGGCGAGCCACCAACGAAAGAAGCGGCTGAAAACTTATTCAACAACTTGTTCTTCTCTTCTGAACGTTATGACCTCTCTCCAGTGGGTCGTATGAAGTTCAACCGTCGTTTGGGTCGTCCTTACGAAGTGGGTACGGATCAGAAGTCTCGTGAAGTTGAAGGCATTTTGTCGAACGAAGATATCACTGATGTACTCAAAACATTGGTTGAAATCCGTAACGGTAAAGGTGAAGTCGACGATATCGACCACTTGGGTAACCGTCGTGTGCGTTCAGTAGGTGAAATGACTGAAAACCAATTCCGTGTTGGTTTAGTTCGTGTAGAACGTGCTGTTAAAGAACGTTTAAGCCAAGCTGAAACAGATAACTTGTCTCCGCAAGATTTGATCAATGCGAAACCAGTGGCTGCTGCAATCAAAGAATTCTTTGGTTCAAGCCAATTATCTCAGTTCATGGACCAAAACAACCCATTGTCTGAGATTACGCACAAACGTCGTGTATCGGCGCTTGGTCCCGGTGGTTTGACACGTGAACGTGCGGGCTTTGAGGTACGTGACGTACACCAAACTCACTACGGTCGTGTATGTCCAATTGAAACGCCGGAAGGTCCAAACATTGGTTTGATCAACTCGCTTTCTGTTTATGCGAAATGTAACAATTTCGGTTTCTTAGAAACACCATACCGTAAAGTGGTTGATGGTCGTGTAACAGATGAAGTTGAGTATTTATCTGCAATTGAAGAAGTAGGTACTGTGATTGCACAGGCCGATTCTGGCGTAGATAAAGACGGTAACTTAACAGAAGAATTTGTTTCTGTACGTCACCAAGGTGATTTCGTACGTATGCCGCCTGAAAAAGTGACGCATATGGACGTTTCTGCACAGCAGGTTGTTTCTGTTGCGGCATCACTGATTCCATTCCTTGAACACGATGACGCCAACCGTGCATTGATGGGTTCAAACATGCAGCGTCAAGCTGTGCCTACATTGATTGCTGACAAACCGCTTGTGGGTACAGGCATGGAAGCAAATGTAGCGCATGACTCTGGTGTGTGTGTGATTGCGGGTCGTGGTGGTCGTATCGAATTCGTCGATGCTTCACGTGTCGTGATTCGTGTCAACGAAGATGAAATGGTTGCAGGCGAGGCAGGTGTAGACATCTATAACCTGATCAAATATACACGTTCGAACCAAAACACTTGTATTAACCAAAAAGTTCTTGTGAAACTTGGTGATAAAGTAGGTCGTGGCGATGTATTGGCTGACGGTCCATCAACAGATGGCGGTGAGCTTGCACTCGGTCAAAACATGCGCGTTGCGTTCATGACGTGGAATGGTTACAACTATGAAGACTCGATCTTACTTTCAGAGCGCGTACTTCAAGAAGACCGTTTAACCTCGATTCACATTCAAGAATTATCATGTGTTGCACGTGATACCAAATTGGGTGCGGAAGAGATCACAGCGGATATCCCTAATGTGGGTGAAGCTGCACTCTCTAAGCTTGATGAATCAGGTATCGTATATATCGGTGCTGAAGTGACTGCTGGTGATATCCTTGTAGGTAAAGTAACGCCTAAAGGTGAAACGCAGTTAACACCAGAAGAAAAATTGCTTCGTGCAATCTTCGGTGAAAAAGCAGCTGACGTAAAAGACTCATCTTTACGTGTTCCATCAGGTACCAAAGGTACAGTGATTGACGTTCAAGTGTTTACACGTGACGGTCTTGAAAAAGACGAACGTGCGCAAGCAATTGAAAAAGCTCAGCTTGATTCATACCGTAAAGACTTGAAAGAAGAATATAAAATCTTCGAAGAAGCAGCACGTGAACGTATTGTTCGTTTGTTGACAGGTCAAGAGTCTAACGGTGGTGGTACAACTAAGCGTGGCGATAAACTTTCTGCAGACGTATTGTCTGGTTTAGAGTTGGTTGATTTACTTGAAATCCAACCGACTGATGAAGCTATTGCAGAGCGTTTAACTCAAATTCAAGTGTTCTTGAAAGAGAAGAGCTTTGAAATTGATGAGAAGTTTGCAGAGAAAAAACGCAAACTTTCTACAGGTGATGAATTAACAACAGGTGTATTGAAAGTTGTTAAGGTTTACTTGGCTGTTAAACGTCGCATCCAACCGGGTGATAAGATGGCAGGTCGTCACGGTAACAAGGGTGTTGTTTCTAACATCTTACCTGTTGAAGACATGCCGCACGATGCCAATGGTGTTCCAGTCGACATCGTATTGAACCCACTGGGTGTACCGTCACGTATGAACGTGGGTCAGATTCTAGAGACTCACTTAGGTATGGCAGCGAAAGGTCTTGGCGAAGAAATCGACAAGATGTTAAAAGCGCAACGTACTGTACTTGAGCTTCGTGGCTTCTTAGACAAGATTTATAACAAAGTTGGTGGCGAGCAAGAAGATCTTGATAGCTTAACTGATGATGAAATTTTGGTGCTTTCGGGTAACTTACGTGCGGGTGTTCCACTTGCAACGCCAGTATTCGATGGTGCTGAAGAATCACAAATTAAAGACTTGTTAGAGCTTGCGAACATTTCACGTACTGGTCAAACAGTATTGTATGATGGTCGTACAGGTGAACAGTTTGACCGTCCTGTAACTGTAGGTTACATGTACATGTTGAAACTGAACCACTTGGTAGACGACAAGATGCACGCGCGTTCTACTGGTTCTTACTCATTAGTAACTCAACAGCCGCTTGGTGGTAAAGCACAATTCGGTGGTCAGCGTTTCGGTGAGATGGAAGTCTGGGCGCTTGAAGCATATGGCGCAGCTTACACGCTTCAAGAAATGCTTACTGTTAAGTCGGATGACGTTGAAGGTCGTACCCGTATCTATAAGAACATTGTAGATGGTAACCATTATATGGACCCAGGTATGCCTGAATCGTTCAACGTATTGACCAAAGAGATCCGTTCTTTAGGTATCAACATTGAACTGAAAAATGGTGACTAAGAAATCTCCCCCAGCCCCTCTTTATTAAAGAGGGGAGCAAATCCCCCTTTACAAAGGGGGATTTAGGGGGATTAGATATTCCCAAATTTCAGTAAAAACAATATTTGTGACCCAGTTGTGTAGTGAAAGTCTCCACAACACACGGAGAAAAAAATTGAAAGACTTGCTCGATATCATGCGCAAAAAGACGGATTCAGACGGTCATGCTCCAGTTGAGTTTGATCGCATCCGTATTGGTCTTGCGTCACCAGAAATGATTAAGTCATGGTCTCATGGTGAAGTTAAAAAGCCTGAAACCATTAACTATCGTACGTTCAAACCAGAACGTGATGGTTTATTCTGTGCCAAAATTTTTGGTCCAGTTAAAGATTACGAATGCTTGTGTGGTAAATACAAGCGTATGAAATACAAGGGCGTCATTTGTGAAAAATGTGGCGTTGAAGTAACAACTGCGAAAGTTCGTCGTGAGCGTATGGGTCACATCGAGCTAGCGTCTCCAGTTGCACATATTTGGTTCTTAAAATCACTTCCGAGCCGTATCGGTCTATTATTAGACATGACTTTACGTGATATCGAACGTGTATTGTATTTCGAATCTTATGTAGTAACTGACCCAGGTATGACTCCATTTGAGAAATACCAACTTTTAAACGATGAAGAATACTTCAACGCTTTAGAAGAACACGGTGATGAGTTCACTGCGAAAATGGGTGCAGAAGCTGTTCAAGACTTGTTAAAAGACATCGATCTTGAAAACGAAATTTCACGTTTACGTGAAGAAATTCCAAACACAACGTCTGAGACGAAGCTTAAAAAAGCGTCTAAGCGTTTGAAGTTGATGGAAGCGTTTAAAGAGTCAAACAACAAGCCAGAATGGATGGTGATGAATGTACTTCCAGTACTTCCACCAGACCTTCGTCCGTTAGTACCACTTGAAGGTGGTCGTTTCGCGACTTCTGATTTGAACGACCTTTACCGTCGTGTGATCAACCGTAACAACCGTTTGAAGCGTCTTCTTGACCTTGCAGCACCAGACATTATCGTACGTAACGAAAAACGTATGTTACAAGAGTCTGTCGATGCATTGTTAGACAACGGTCGTCGTGGTCGTGCAATCACGGGTTCGAACAAGCGTCCATTGAAATCTTTGGCTGACATGATCAAAGGTAAGCAAGGTCGTTTCCGTCAAAACTTACTTGGTAAGCGTGTTGACTATTCAGGTCGTTCGGTCATTACTGTAGGTCCTACTTTACGTCTGCACCAATGTGGTCTTCCGAAGAAGATGGCACTTGAATTATTCAAGCCATTCATTTTCGCGAAGCTGCAAGCATCTGGCCAAGCAACAACCATTAAAGCTGCGAAGAAAATGGTTGAGCGCGAAACGCCAGAAGTTTGGGACGTTCTTGCTCACGTGATTCGTCAACACCCAGTGATGTTGAACCGTGCGCCTACACTTCACCGTTTGGGTCTTCAAGCATTTGAACCGATCCTGATTGAAGGTAAAGCGATCCGTCTTCACCCACTCGTTTGTGCTGCGTTTAACGCCGACTTCGACGGTGACCAAATGGCGGTACACGTACCATTAACACTTGAAGCGCAGTTAGAAGCGCGTGCGTTAATGATGTCGACCAACAACATTTTGTCTCCAGCGAACGGTGAGCCAATCATCGTACCGTCTCAGGACGTTGTCTTAGGCTTGTATTACATCACGCGTGATGCGATCAATGCCAAAGGTGAAGGCATGGTGTTTGCAGATACTCACGAAGTTAACCGTGCACTTGCAACAGGTCAGGTAAATTTACACGCTCGCGTAAAAGCACGTGTACACCAGACTGTGATTGATGAAAATGGTAACCGTGAACAGCAAACCATTGTTGTGGATACAACACCAGGTCGCTGCTTACTTTGGGAAGTTGTGCCAGAAGGTATGGATTTCCAACAAATCAACGTTGAGATGACCAAGAAAAACATCTCTAAATTGATTAACTCTTGCTACCGTAAATTAGGTCTTAAAGATACCGTGATCTTTGCTGACCAATTGATGTACTTAGGTTTCCGTCAAGCGACACGTTCAGGCGTATCGGTCGGTATGGAAGACATGGTGATTCCACCTGCGAAGTACTCAATTATTGAAAAAGCGGAAGTTGAAGTTCGTGAAATTGAGCAACAGTTTGAACAAGGTTTCGTAACTGCGGGTGAACGTTACAACAAAGTTGTCGATATTTGGGCGCGTACCAACGACCAAGTCGCGAAAGCAATGATGGATAACTTGTCTTTTACCACTGTTAAAAACAAACAGGGTGAAGATGAGAAGCAAAAATCATTCAACTCAATCTATATGATGTCTGACTCAGGTGCCCGTGGTTCGGCAGCTCAGATTCGTCAGTTAGCGGGTATGCGTGGTTTGATGGCGAAACCAGATGGTTCGATCATTGAAACTCCAATTAAAGCGAACTTCCGTGAAGGTTTGACCGTACTTCAGTACTTCATTTCAACACACGGTGCGCGTAAAGGTTTGGCCGATACAGCACTGAAAACAGCAAACTCTGGTTACTTGACACGTCGTCTTGTAGACGTAGCGCAAGACTTGGTCATTACTGAGCCTGACTGTGGTACTTTGGGCGGTCTTGTAATGACTCCGTTCATTCAAGGCGGTGACGTGATCGAGAACTTAGGTACTCGAGTACTGGGCCGTGTTGTTGCTGAAGATGTGAAGAAAGCAGGTTCTGACGACGTTATCCTGCCACGTAACACTTTGATTGATGAGAAACTTGCAAACTTCCTAGAAGAGCAAGGTGTCGATGAAGTTAAAGTGCGTTCAGTGGTTGCGTGTGAATCTACATTCGGCGTATGTGCGAAATGTTATGGTCGTGACCTTGCACGTGGTCATCAGGTGAACCCTGGTGAGTCTGTGGGTGTTATGGCTGCACAATCGATTGGTGAGCCGGGTACACAGTTAACAATGCGTACCTTCCACGTAGGTGGTGCTGCAAGCCGAACGTCTGCTGCAAACAGCGTACAAGTACGTAACAAAGGTACTGTACGTTTCCACAATGTGAAAACAGTACAACATGCCAAAGGACACTTGGTATCGACTTCTCGTTCAGGCGAAATCGGTATTGCGGATGATTTAGGTCGTGAGCGTGAGCGTTATAAACTGCCATACGGTGCGTCTATCTTGTTGAAAGATGGCGAAGCTGTAGAAGCTGGCGGTATCGTAGCGACTTGGGATCCGCACACACACCCACTTGTAACAGAAGTTGCAGGTAAAGTACGTTTCAGCCAAATTGCTGATGGCGTAACTGTTACCTCGAAAACTGATGATGCAACAGGTATGACGACGATTGAGATCTTACCTGTGACTGCACGTCCTGCGTCTGGTAAAGATTTACGTCCTGCGGTTGTTCTTGATACGACGGATGGTGGTGAGCAGTTCTACTTCCTACCACAAAACACGATTCTTTCTGTCCGTGATGGCGAAACAATTGGTGTGGGTGACGTTATTGGTCGTGTACCTCAAGAAACTTCACGTACGCGTGACATTACCGGTGGTCTACCGCGTGTAGCTGACTTGTTCGAAGCGCGTAAACCGAAAGAGCATGCAATTCTTGCTGAAATTTCAGGTGTTGTGAGCTTTGGTAAAGAGACTAAAGGTAAGAACCGTTTAGTGATTACTCCAGATGATGGTTCTGAGATTTACGAAGAACTGATTCCAAAATGGCGTACCATGAACGTGTTCGAAGGCGAACATGTGAACCGTGGTGAGACTGTTTCTGATGGTCCACAGAACCCACATGACATCTTACGCTTGAAAGGCGAAGTTGCGCTGACCAACTACATCGTGAATGAAGTTCAAGACGTATACCGTCTGCAAGGTGTAAAAATCAACGACAAGCACATTGAAGTGATCGTACGTCAAATGTTGCGTAAAGTTGATATCACTGATGGCGGTGATACAAGCTTCATCAAAGGCGAGCAAGTGGATTACATCCGTGTGATGCAAGAGAACCAAGCTGTTCTTGCGCAAAACAAGTTCCCTGCGAAGTTTGAACGTCAATTGATGGGTATTACCAAAGCGTCGCTTTCTACTGACTCGTTCATCTCTGCTGCATCGTTCCAGGAAACCACTCGTGTGTTAACTGAAGCGGCTGTAACAGGTAAAGAAGATGATTTACGTGGCTTGAAAGAGAACGTAGTTGTAGGCCGTTTGATTCCTGCAGGTACTGGTCTTGCATATCACTTAGAGCGTCGTCGTCAAGAAGCTGAAGCTGCAGAGCATGAGCTTGTAAATGACTTCTCTGATGTGGATCAAGCATTAAGCCAAGCATTTAGCGATGAGTTTAACGGTCTGTAATTAGCCCTTTAAACGCGTGAAAAAGCCACCTTCGGGTGGCTTTTTTTTGTCCTTTTGTTACAGAAGTGGATTTAAGCTTTTATAAATTTCACATTTTTCCTATAGTAAAAATATAAGTACACAAATCTCCTTACTTCATTAACGATTAAAAAATACAGGTGGTTCCACATGAAATTGACATCAAAACTATTGGGCTTAAGCATCTTCGCATTTGTGGGCCAAACGATGGCAGCGCCGATGCCGAATACCATCACCGTGGAGGATAAGGCGGTTGTACCGATTGTCAAAACACAGATTATTCGCAGTGTCGCGGGTCAAGACCCAGTGCGGACGACCGAAGCGACTATTTTTGAAGTGAAAAATGGTGGTAAAGATATTGTGGCGCGTGAAGTGGTTCTCGAAGAAAATGCCAGCCAATTTTCAGATAAAAAAATGTCGGCACCAATGGTGCAAAAGGGGAGCGTGATTGTCCCGACATCCAAAGTTGAAGTGAAATCGACCTTGAGTCAAGGTGGTGTAGTCCTTGCAGAAGGTAAGCAAGTTGATGCACAAGGGATTGAGTTTAAGAAAGGGCAGGAACCTGTACGTAAGGAGCTGAAACTAGATCAAGTGAAAGATCCGAACAGTAAAGAAAGTGTGACGCGTGCGGTGCTCCAAGAAAATGGCACCACCACCAAAGATGTGGTTGTGGTGAAAGAGCCTGAATAAGCTTGAGTTCAATACAGTATGAGGCCCTCTAAGGAGGGCTTCTTACTTACAAATTTTCAGCAATAGCACCTGTAACCGTAACATTTTACGGGTTTTAAGTTCATACTGATCTTTTATGCTGTAAGAAATAGCCAATAAGGACAAATCTCATGAAAAAATATATGAGCATTATTGCAGTGGCATCTCTTTCGACGATGCTGTTGGCAGGTTGTGAAAATATGAGCGCTTCTGATCAACGTATTGGGACAGCGGCTTTAGGCGGTGCAGTAGGTGGTGCTGCGGGGAATAGCCTCGGTGGCGGTGTAGGTGCAGCTGTTGGTGGCGGTGCTGGTGCTGCTGTGGGCAGTAAAGCTCAAGGTGGTTCAAACCGTAATGCAACCTACAGTGGTGTTGGCGGTGCGATTGGTTCAGCAGTGGGTAAAAGCGTGTTTGGTGGTAATACTGGCGCTGCCATTGGTGGTGCCATCGGCGGTGGCGCAGGCGCTGCTATTGAAGAACGTAAATAATGTCTTAAGTTCAAATGTCCAAAAAAAGCACTTCATGGAAGTGCTTTTTTTATAGCTGTGCCGGTTTAGGTTTTTTACGACGGATATATAAAGTCTTTTCCACTTCTGCAATTCGAATGCCAGCTTCATCATAAATATTTAAGGTATAAATACGATGTACGGGGGCATAGTTATCGGCCAGTTGTTTCACGGTCGCGATTTCTTGGGCATCAAGATGAAAGTCTGCATAGACTGTACTGCGCCCTGGACTGAGAAATTGGATAGAGGCTGCTTTGTCCCAAACAATATATTTGTTGCCTAAGTGATGCATCAGCAGGGTCATATAAAACGGGTCGACCATCGCATATAAACTCCCGCCAAAATGTACGCCGACAATGTTTCGGTTTTGTCGAGTGAGGGGCATTTTGACGCGAATGTGGTAGTGTTTAAGGTCAAATTTTTCAATTTGAATCCCTGCACCTTTAAAGGGGGCAAAATGATTGAGAAAGTATTTAGCGACAATCGGCTGTGTCACAAGTTTTTTTAAAATGCTCATTTCGGTCAATGGTATCTGATGAACTTCTATCCATACTAGAGAAGATCAAATCAATTGGCATTGATCGTTTTGCCACTAAAGTATAAAAAACAGTCAAAATAATAAGGAGCCGAACATGGAGCTACAAAGTCATTGGGTACAGACAACTGATCAGCAAAGACTTTATGTCAAAACATGGGGGAAATCGGAGAATCCTGTTGTAGTCTTGGTGCATGGCTATCCTGATAATCAGGACGTATGGGAGCCTGTGATTCAATACCTCATCCATGATTATTATATTGTGACTTATGACGTACGTGGCGCAGGTATGTCGAGTATACCGCGTCATATAAGAGCCTATGCCTTGCCTCAGCTATCACTAGATTTGGAAAGTGTAGTGAATAGTGTGATCCCACAGCGTAGCTTTCATTTAGTTGCGCATGACTGGGGGTCGATTCAGTCATGGGAGTCCGCGACTGAGCCAAAATTTAGAGAGCGTATGCTGTCATTTACCACCATTTCAGGCCCATGCTTAGACCATGCCGCATTTTGGATGCGTGAACAGTTCGCACAACATAAGCCTCAATTTTTTAAGCAGTTAACGAAGTCTTGGTACATTGCGGCCTTTCAGTTGCCTTTTTTAGCACCAACCGTATGGCAGTTTTTTAGTCCTGAGCATTGGGGCAAAGTTTTATCGCGTTTAGAAGGACGCTCAGACTTACCGCTGAATCATCACATTGCTGCCGATGGTAAGCACGGGGTTGCGCTCTACCGCGCGAACTTTATCCCACGCCTGACGAAACCTCGGGAACGCTTTGCAATTTGTCCCGTACTAGCGATTGTGTTGGAGCAAGATCAGTTTGTGAGTCCAGCGTTAATCGATGAAATGCCGAAGTGGGTCGAGGATTTTCAACGGGTGAATGTGAATGCCAACCATTGGGCAATCTTGAGCCAGCCAGAGGTAATTGCTAAAGAAATCAAAAGGTTTGTTCAAAACTGGCGTTGTGTTGAAGCCAGCTGAAATGATCTGTGAAAGAGAAAGGTGCTAGCGACCTGTAAGGGCAGAATTTTTTGGTTATTTTCTGATAAAATGCGCCTTTCTTCCAAGTCACTCTTTTCACTATGTTCGCAATTCTTGCCGCTATTGGGGTCATGTTTGGACTTTCATTAGCTCGTGTGCCTGTAGTATTTGCATTAATTATTGGTGCTGTCACAGGTGGTTTATTGGCTGGTTTAGGGCTACACGGTACCCTCGAAGCATTTAATAATGGGCTTGGGGGCGGCGCAAAAATTGCGTTGGCTTACGGGGTTTTAGGTGCATTTGCTTTGGCTTTGGCACGCTCAGGTTTACCTGACTTGTTGGCCTATAAGCTTATTAAAACATTGAAAGGTTCGAGCAATGAAAAGGCACAAAATCGGGTTAAATATCTGATTTTTATAACCGTCGCGTTAGCAGCCATTTGTTCACAAAACGTCATTCCTGTGCATATTGCGTTTATTCCAGTCCTGATTCCTCCTTTATTAAGTGTGTTTAACCATCTTCAGTTAGATCGTCGACTAATTGCTTGTGTTCTAACATTTGGCTTGGTTGCCACTTATATGCTGGTACCATTTGGATTTGGTGCGATTTTCCTGAATGACATCTTAGGTCAAAATATTAATACTTTCGGGCAACCCTACGGCTTTAAAATCAATTATGCCGATATCCCTTCAGCAATGGCCATTCCTGTTTTTGGCATGTTTATTGGTTTATTGGTTGCTGTATTCTTTAGTTACCGTAAGAAACGTGTATACGAAGAAGTACATGTGGAACCAGTGCAGCAAAGTATTTCTTCTGAACTTGATATCACGGGTGAGAAGTCTAAGCCCGAAATTTCAAAGTTTACGTTATCTATGGCTCTCATTGCGGTAGTTGCTACGCTTTGGGTACAAATTGCATCAGATTCCATGATTTTAGCTGGTTTGGTTGGTGTTGCGATTTTGAGCTGTGCAGGCATTTTTAAATGGAAAGAAGCAGATGATGTGATTATTAGCGGTATGCGAATGATGGCATTAGTTGGTTTCATTATGATTGCAGCACAAGGTTTTGCATCTGTTATTTCTGCGACCAATCAAGTGCCAGCATTGGTAGAAGCATCAGTGCAGTGGATTGGTTCTAGCCAAGGACTCGCTGCATTTTGGATGCTATTGATTGGCTTACTGATTACTTTAGGCATTGGTTCTTCGTTCTCTACCATTCCAATTTTAGCAATTATTTATGTGCCTTTGTGTATCCAGTTTGGTTTCAGTCCAGCGGCAACCATTGCGATTATTGGTACGGCTGCGGCACTCGGTGATGCGGGTTCTCCAGCTTCTGACTCCACTTTGGGACCGACTTCGGGTTTGAATATGGATGGTCAGCATGATCACATGAAAGACAGTGTGATCCCGACCTTTATTCACTTTAATATTCCGCTCATGATTTTCGGTTGGATTGCTGCCATGGTGTTGTAATTTAACCCCCCCAAATTATTATAAAAAGGCGATTTTAAATCGCCTTTTTTATTATTTATTCAGATTAAAACAATCGGGTTTATAATATTAATTCGGATTAAAAAGGTTGGAATTAAAATATATTTATTTTGATTTTATATTATTAATTTAAAACCAACTAAAATGGTCTATTTAATATTTAAATTAATTTAAAACAATAGCTTAAAAATAGCATTTGAAATACATTATTATTATAATTGCATATTAATTACACTCTTGTTTATGATGAGTTAATGTTAATTTCTATATTAATTATTTTACAAACAGAGGTTGTTTGAAATGTTGAAGCAAATTACCCTAATTACATTAATGGGTCTTTCTGCATCTGCTGCAATGGCAGGTCAATGGCAAGTCAAAGTCGGTGGATCTGCAATTGCGCCAACGCAGGACACGAAAATTGCGAATGGTACATTAACGGTTGAAGCAGATAGCGAACTCGCGTTTACGCCATCGGTTGAATATTTCTTTAATGACAATATTTCTGCAGAGCTGCTATTGGCGACACCAATTAGCCATGACGTGACAGTAAATGGTAGCAATGCTGTAAAACTTAAGCATTTGCCGCCAACAGTGACTGCAAAATATAACTTTAAAAATTCAACAGGTTTCACGCCTTATATTGGTGTCGGTGCAACAGCATTTATTGCTTGGGATGAAGAAACTTCAGGTGTACTTGCAGGAACTAAAGTTAAAGTCAAAGACGACTACGGCTATGCTGCACAACTTGGTTTTAATTACCAACCTGCTGATGCGAAAAACTGGGGTGTGTTTGTCGATGTTCGTTATGCGGACTTAAACCCAAAAGTTGAAACTGTGGTTGAAAACTTTAAATTAGATATCGATCCAGTGATTTATACACTCGGTTATAGCTACAAATTTTAATAATCAAAAGTAGCTTTTTAAGAACCTCATCAATGATGGGGTTTTTTTATGCAAAGACTAAAGTTGAATAGTGGTCAACGTTGAAATAAATCACGATGATTCAGTATTAAAAGAAAATCATCTATAAAATGGATAGAAACAGAATAAGAGAGTGATAAAAATGAAATCTATGTTCGGGATCGGTTTAGTTTGTGCTTTGGCTTGGAGCATACATGCTCAAGCAGCCAGTTTTAATTGTGATAAAGCAAAAACGACGACGGAGCACGCGATCTGTGAGCACCGGCAAATCAATGATGCCGATGTGAAAATGGCCACCACTTATACCATTTTAAAACGTCTTGTTCCGATGGGGACACGTGGCATGATTCAGGATGACCAAGTGAAATGGTTGAGTCTCCGTGACCGCTGTGGTGCTTCACAAAGTTGCCTCATGGATGTGTATAAAATGCGCCAGCAGCAGTTAGAACTACATCTAGATCGTATTTACCGTCAGGGCCCATTTTAAAAAAAGGACAAAAAAACTTGCGATCACTATTGAAAAACGTACCGCTCACTCCAATTCATTAAGCATTCTCTATAAGACTTAATACATTAAGGAGCGATTGATGAGCGAGCAAAACGCACATAAACATAGTTTCCAAGCTGAAGTGGCTCAGCTATTACATTTAGTGACGCACTCACTGTATTCAAATCCTGACATTTTCCTACGTGAATTGATCTCAAATGCGTCCGATGCCTGCGATAAATTGCGTTTTGAAGGCATTAATCATCCTGAATATTATGAAAATGACCCAGACCTACATGTGCGCGTCAGCTTTGATGAAGCCAATCAAACACTGACCATTTCAGACAATGGGATTGGTTTAACTGAACAAGAAGCGATTGACCACTTAGGTACGATTGCTAAGTCTGGAACCAAGGACTTTATGTCTAAGCTCACGGGTGACCAAAAATCAGATGCACAACTGATTGGTCAGTTTGGTGTCGGTTTCTACTCGGGCTTTATTGTGGCTGACAAAATTACCGTAGAATCACGCCGTGCAGGTGTGGGTGCTGATCAGGCGGTACGTTGGGTCAGTGCGGGCACGGGTGAGTTCGAAGTCGAGCAGATCCACAAAGACAGCCGTGGTACCGATATTATTCTACATTTGCGTGAAGATGCGTTGGACTATTTACAGTCGCATAAAGTGAAGCAAATTATCAATAAATACTCAGATCACATTAGTCTGCCGATTGAGATGCAAAAAGAAGTTTGGCAGCAAGAAGAAGCGGTCGAAGGTGAAGAACCAAAACCGGGTCAGTATGTGAAAACGGGTGAGTGGGAAGCGATTAACTCAGCCAGCGCCCTGTGGACACGTAATAAAAATGAAGTGACTGAAGAGCAGTACGTCGAGTTCTATAAGAATCTCAGCCATGACTTTGCAGCCCCACTGGCATGGGCGCATAACCGCGTCGAGGGCAGTACCGAATATACGCAGTTGTTGTATGTACCGGGTAAAGCTGCTGCGAATATCTTTACCCGTGAAGCCAAAGCGGGGATTAAGCTCTATGTAAAACGTGTTTTCATTATGGATGACGCGGATAACTTGATTCCAAACTATTTACGCTTTGTTCAAGGGGTGGTCGATAGTGCCGATTTGCCACTGAACGTTAGTCGTGAGTTGTTACAAGAAAGCCGTGATGTGAAAACTATTCGTGAAGGGAATGCACGCCGTGTATTGACGATGCTGGATGCTTTAGCCAAATCGGAAGATGAAAAAGACCAAGAGAAGTTCAAAACCTTCTACCGTGAATTTGGTTCAGTATTGAAAGAAGGTTTGGGCGAAGACTTTGGTAACCGTGAGCGTATTTTAAAACTTTTACGCTTCTCAACTTCAAACAATGATGCGGTGAGCACTTCTTTGCAGGACTATAAAGCGCGTATGCCTGAGGGGCAAAAAGCGATTTACTATGTGACTGCAGACAGTCTCAATGCTGCGAAGAACTCGCCACAACTTGAGCTGTTTAAGAAAAAAGGCATTGAAGTCTTACTCATGGCAGACCGTGTCGATGAATGGGCAATGGAATTTGTGCATGAGTTTGATGGCACACCAATGCAAAACGTGGCGAAAGGTGCAGTCGATTTAGGTGATTTACAAGATGCCGAAGAGAAGAAGGCACTTGAGGCAGCTGCAGAGCAGTTTAAACCTGTGGTTGAAAAACTGTCTGACTCATTGAAAGCCAAGACCAAAGAAGTACGTGTGACCACACGTTTGGTGGATTCACCTGCATGCTTGGTGACAGGTGAGGGAGAGCTTTCTCCACAACTGATTCGTATGCTGCAACAAGCGGGTCAGGCCGTACCTGAAAGCAAGCCAATTTTGGAAATTAACCCAGAGCATCCATTGGTGAAAAAATTAGAAAATTCGGCACAGTTTGATGACTTGGCCAATGTGATTTTTGACCAAGCGATGATTGCTGAAGGCGGCTTACCTGATGATCCTGCCGAATATATCAAACGGATTAACAGCTTATTGCTTCAATAAACCATTATATGTTTAAAGAAAGCCTATCGTTAAGATAGGCTTTCTTTTATGTCAATGAGTTGGATCAAGCACCTTAAAAACTGTCGAATGTATTGATTAACTCGGTGGAAAAGAAGTTGATGTGGATATCCGTGGATAAGTGAGAACTTATCCACAGTTCAGCTTAAATATCCACCATGCCATTAAAATAAAGCCTCAAAACGCACCAAGGCACTGACGTAATGGCTGCGGTCTTCACGGTGATCATTAAAATAATTTAAATCGCCTTGGATATAAAACCACTCGCGTAAGAAGGGTTGACGCCACGAGACAAAAGGCCCCCAACGGTTCAAGCGCAGGTCATCGTTGTTGTAGAAACCACCAGTGTAAATGCCGTAGTTAAAACGATTGCCATGAAAGAATTGGTGTTGTCTAAAGCTATAGTTATCCCAGAGCAGATCATCATCCTGATCGTCTGCATAGGTCAGACTGAACTGATTGGATAAAAATGGCTGATTGGGTCGTGCATGCGTCAGCTCTAGGTTGGTACGTAAGTAATTTTCACTGTCGATACCATAACGGTAAATCTGTTCAGCATAAGCACGAAAATCATTGTCGAGTTTCCATTCTTTCGATAACTCGATCCGCGCATAGATATCATCCCCTGAACGGACCCCCAAGTCGAAATCAGTTTCAAAAGGCAGACGATCTGATAATTGCGACCATCTTAAAGCCAGTGAGCTATTGGCATCACGGGTTTGGCGGCGATCAAATGTTTTATCGTTATTCGCACTGGGTGGATTTTCATTGGTAATTGCAACATTGTTTTGCAGTTCATTATCTAAAGAGTCATCCCCAAACACCACACTGAGTTTATGTTCTAAGGTTGGAAGTTTAACTCGACCCCGAATACGCGGTTTTACATCATATTCATCATGTTTATTCCAGCGGTTATCGACCAAGACACGTAATGTGGCTGTAGCTGGTTTTTTAGGATCGGTTTCACCAAACCAATTGTCCATTTTGGCGGCTGTTCGGTCTGCCCAGTTTCGAACTTCTTTTTGCTGGCGGTCGACCCAGGTGCGTTCTTCAGTGAGGTCAGTCGTGGGCACAATCAGCTCGTCCGATTCTTCAGGTAGAACGGTTGGAAGTGAGTCAATCCACTGTGGAATTTGATATAAAAGTCCACTACCTTTGGGGGGCGATGCGATTTTGTCAATTTCAGCCACGTCGTGAGGTGGCACAAAATGTTGTGTGCTGTTGGTATTGCTTTCCGCCCAAGCCACGTTGACGTATGTACCTAAACTTAGGCAGAAAAATAAAGAGATGGATCCCACATGTTGAGTTCTTAGCATGCTTTCGTACTTTATTGTTCTTCGATGTTTTAGTGTTGTAAATTTCACATAAGAACACAAGTAGAAAATACAAAACTCTACAACTCGATGCTCAGCTGTTTTTGAATAGAATCAAATAATTGAAACACAGTGATAGGTTCAGGCAAAGTGGAAATCGTATTTTGAATCAGTTGCCAACTGACGCCGTGCTGTCGGTCTAAGACCAAGCACGGATACGCGATGTCGGTACGTGAGAGCTCTACCCGCTTTTGACCATGAATTACTCGAATTTTTTGTCGTTCTTTTAACACTAAAATGGGCGTATTTACGTCCGCGGGGCTTTCTTCAAAATGAATGAATTTACGGCTATTGAGGAGATCGACCAGAATAAATGGGTGATAGTCTTCAATGTGCCATACCAATTTGGCCTGTTGGGTATACAGCTGAAAAATCGAAAACACATCATGCATGTGAGTCTGTAGCTGATCCCATTCAATTTCGCGAATGGCTGCGAGTTGATGTTGACCACTCTGGGCAAATTGTTGGCTCAGGCGAATGGCTTCTGTAGGACTGTCAGCACCAAATAGAGCCAAATACTTAATAAACCTTCCGTGCTGATGGGTCTGTTCTGCCAAATAGATGGGATAGTCCAAGCAGTGATCGAGTTGGTCGCTGTGGATCAGAAACTCGATATTTTGATTGATCTCAATGTGCCCTGAAATGTCGAGGCCATACAGCTTAGGGTCTAAATTTGGTTGATGCAGCGTGTGCAATTGCGCTTGATATTGCCCCAAATGAATCTGTGTGGGCAGTATGGGTTGCGCAGCAGTAGCTGATGCTTCTGAATTTTCTGTATGGCTATCCTGCAAAACAGGGCATGGTGCTGTCACCTCGCTTTCAAGTGGATTTTGCTGATGAGATACAAATGAAATGTCTGTGTCTTGTGGTTCAGCTAAGATCGATCGCCTTTGGATAAAATCCTGAATGGCAAGCGTTGAAATAGACGCACTTGGCTTGAGGTCAAATCGAATGGGTGTAACGGTCTCAATGATAAATTCTTCCTGAGGCGGACATAGCCCATCACTTAAAAGAGGCTGATTGCTGAGAATCAAATGATTTTCTGCTAATACTTCAGGTTGAAGATCTAAATCTGTTTTTACAATATCGACCTGATTTTCAGGTTCCTTATCTTGTTTGATACTTAGTTTAATAGGATTGATTGAGACGACATCTTCTACAGCGTCTTGTTTAAAAGACCTGAGTTTGGATTCTTCAATTTGAGTTGCATTTAGGTTGCTGTCGAATGTAGGTTGTATTTCCGTATTGAAATGAAGCGCTGCTTCAGCCTTAGATAAAAGCAGACTAGACTCAGGACGGACTTCGAGGAAGTCTGACTCAGACTCTTGGGTTCGTTCAGCCGATGTATCATCTGTAGCAATGCTTAAAAGCTCAATACCCGTGAAAACAAAAGCATCGGTAACTACATTGTCCTGTGCATGCCCTATGTCAGTTTTTTCCTCGAATGTTGTTGTAATAGGGATGATAAACTGGTCTCGTGCAACTTCTGCAACTTCTGCAACTTCTGCAACTTCTGCAACTTCTGCAACTTCTGCAACTTCTGCAACTTCTGCAACTTCTGCAACTTCTGCAACTTCTGTGGATATTTCTGGTGTGGTAAGAAAATGTGTGTTGTCGGGCTGTTGAACGCTTTGTGCATGGCTCAAAAACCATTGGTAAGCGTGTTCAAACTTTATGTGCCATGAGCTGCTATACAGTGTCGCGGGAGTGCTTTGAAAAGCAATTTGCCAACCTAAACCTGATTTATATAAAAAACCCCATGCGAAAGCTGCCTGCTGCTTTAAGGCATCGGTTAAAGCAGATTCATATTGAAATAGTCCAATATAGGCATGTTGGTAGGGGCTTTGTTGTATCCAGCGTTCAGCCGTAGCTTGAGGCTGAGTCAGCGCCTTATAGGCTTCGAGTTGTTTTTGGAAAATGGGCTCATCACAGAGTGCAAAGATTTCACGGATGCGTTTTTTCGAGCGCGCAATTTCAAAAAAAGACAGAGGTTGATGCTCCAAACCATCAATCAATTGATGCAGTTCTTTGATCAGCAGTGCTTTTTCGATTGCTTTCATGCGCTGAACTCTAAAGTTGTTTTTGTGCTTGTTCCAAGTAGCTTGCCAAAACCATATTGATGGCCAGTTCAAGTAATTTATATTCGGCTGAAGTCGGCTGCGTATACAGCTGTGCGAAAGCAATCAATTGATCAAGGTCAATGGCTTGGGGTGTAATACGACCTTGGATGAGGGCTTGTAAATTTTGCATAGGCATGTGCTATTGAGTGCATTTAATTTATTGGTTTTGGAATTGGGTCTTCTTGTTGGATCATAATTAGAAAAGAATAAATAGGCAAAAATTATTCTGCTCTCGATACGAGAAAAGGGTAGTGAAAAATGTAGATAATTTCGATTTCAGCACAGATTGAATTAAATATTTTGCCCTAGAGGGTTCATAGCTGAAATTTTTTGTCAGTTCTTTGCAATTTTGGGCAAAAAAATAGGCAATCAACATTGCCTATTTTTGACCAAGTCAGCACAAATTACGCTTCTTGATGTGGTGCAGCCGCAGGAGCATCAGCCGTTGCCGTTTGAGTGTCTGCTGGTTTTTTTACAGGAAAATCTGGAACAAAAACAACTTGTGCAGAAACAGTTGCAGAAAGAGCCATTACAGCGACAGCCAAAGCATATTTAACAGCGTTCATGATATTTCCTCTAAAAAGGAGGTCTCACTAAGGAGACTGGGAGTTTTAAAAAGACAAATTTCGCATGAATAATATCAAAAAATGATCGATTTAAGCGCTGGTTTAGGCCATTAAAAGATGAATGGCGAGTTCATTTATTGTTAAAAAACAATTAATTAGAATAAATACTCTAGTCTGGTATAGAGTTTTTACTCCAGTGCTAAGCTGTTTAAATTTAAAGTGAAAATTTAGATTTTCAAGTTTGAAATGAAGCTTGAAAGTAGGACTTTTTTGTCTGAAATGAGACCTGAAAAAGGACTTGGAGTTACATGATTAATTGTTTAAATATTCATCATTTTGAAGTCTTTTGATTGTGCACACTGTGTAAGTTTTTGCTGTGGAATGTTTAACTCATCTATTTTTGATTAAAAATTCACCTAAGATGAACAGGCAAAAACAACAATAGCTGAGGACAAACAGATGGCCATTGCAAAAGTGGTAGAAGTCAATTCAAGCAGTGCGAAAAGTTTTGAAGATGCGATTCAGACTGGGGTCGCAAAAGTCACCGAGACGGTGAAGAATGTTCAAGGTGCTTGGATCAATGAACAAAAAGTGGTGATTAAGGACAACCAAATTGTAGAATATCGGGTCAATCTTAAAATTAGTTTCTTGGTCGATTAAAGACAGATCAGTTTTTTTAACTTATAAAAAATCCCCGCAGGTCGGGGATTTTCTTATCTATGGATAGGGCTCAGTTAAGGTCTGAACCGAGTATCCTTATGATTGTTTTGGTGTTTCACAAGACTCATCGGAACACTGTGCAGCATTATTTTCTTCTGCTGGCATTTGTGCTTTTTCAAGGACTTGTAAAAAGACTTCACGCGGCTGCGCACCCGCTAAAGCCACACGTTGATCGAAAACAAAGAACGGCACACCCGTTACCTTCAGTTGTTCACGCGCCACTTCTTGGTCAAACTTCACGAAATCTGCGTATTCGTCAGAATCCAGCACATCATCTACCTCAACTGGGTTTAACCCAATACGAGAGGCCACATCTTCAATGGTTTCACGTTCACCAATCGGTAAACCTTGCGTCATATAACTAAAGAAAAAGGCTTCTTCAGCTTCATTGCCTAAACCATGGCTTTGAGCAAGGTGGATAATACGGTGTGCATTGAAACTGTTGCCTGAGTTGGCATTTTCCCAGTTAAATTCAATGCCTTCTTCCGCAGCCATTTTGGCAATATTACGTTGCATCTCTTCAACTTCAGCGACTGTGCGACCATATTTTAGTGCGAGACGTTCTGAGTTCGAAATTTCTTGGCGTACTGGCGCATCTGGATCCAGTTCAAAACTGTGCCAGTGCACTTCTAATTCAACACCAGCTTGTTCAGCCGCCGCTTCTAAACGTTTTTTGCCAATATAACAAAAAGGACAAACAACATCTGACCAAATATCTACACGCATGGGATTTCTCAAAAATAGTAAAAAGAGCAATTAAGGAAATGATGGGGATGAGTTATAAAATTTAAAGCAGGGCCATTAAAAAAAGCGGTTTCGCTATGGATTCAATCAGTTGAGCCCTCTGGGTTTGACCGTTTATCTGACAACTACGTTGCATAAAGATCGAAAAATATACAATAGGGTGAAGGCGCTCAGTTTGAGCATGCTTTTTATATCTCTTATCGTTTGGGATTGTTTTATGAAATTTTTAAATTCTCTTCCAGTTTTTTGTTGTGTTCTTATTTTTATGCCGACTTTGCTGCAAGCCAATGGTGAGATCGTGAGTCTACCGACTTTTAGAACCATGGCGGAATCAGAGCTACGTGCTGAAACGGGTGTGATTCCTTATCAACAGGATGAAAATATTCGTAAAGCCTTGCAGCACCGTATTGTTCAGTTACAGGATGATGCGCAGTCTTTTGTGGTCGATCCGACCATCACTCAAAACATCGATATTTTGCCACCTGCGGTCACCGCAGATCTAAATTCTGTGCCGCCTTTGTTACGTGAGCATGTCTTGAACATTGCCGCTGGTTTGCAGTCGTCTAATCCAACTGAAGGTTTGTATATCATGTTGCAGCCGTTTGGCATTGACCGTAATGCGACCAATGTACAAATTGCCCGTGAACAAATTTCGATTGGGCAGATTGATCGGAATTTTATGCAAGGGATTCAACAGAATAGTCAGCAACCGAGAATAGCTCCAACGAAGTAACACGTCTTTATTTGTTTATCGCCCGTACATTCCTCATCCACTTGGGGAGGGTACGGCCTTAGCGTCCTCAAATCTCGATAACATGTTGAAATATTGATCATGTGCCTTTATTTGCTATGATGAAAAGAAATGAAGAGGAAGCTGAACATGCGACGTATTGTGTTGATTTTAGTTCTTGCGACCAGTGCCGTTTTTGGTTGGATGTTTTATCAGTATTCTCAACAACAAAAAGAGCAGCAGCAGCTACAACGCTATGAAACGGTGCTGTATGAAAAGACCGAACAAATTTACAAACAAGCTCAAGATTGGACCACACCGATTCAAGTCGATGTAAAAGACCCACGTCTGACAGGTGACTATCAAATTATGGCGGAGTTTGTGCTCAGTCATATGCTGCAAAATGCCGAAGCGCGTAATCAATATCTGCGAGATTTAAAAGCCTTAGATTGGGATCAATTTTTAAATATTGACCGATTAAGCAAAGACAAAAAGAACAATTATGCTGAAACGGAGCAAATGCTGAAAGACGTACATGCCGTTGTTGATAGCTATGCACAGCAGGTTGAACAACGTCAAAAAGAAGCGATTGCTCAGGCCAAAGATTTAGCAATATCTGCGCGGTTCCGCCATCAACTGACCGACAGCATGAAAGCCAGTGAAAAAAGCCATGAAGCTACCCGCCTGTTTAGTCTTGAACAGCAGAATTTAGCCAAAGCGGATCAAATTTTCTTGGTGCTGAAAAATAACCAATGGGAAAAGAAAAATAACACCTTTATGTTTTATGAAGATGCACCACTACAGCAGTTTAATGCGCTGTATAAAGAGATTTTGGCACTGAATAGCCAAATGCAGCAGGTCGAAAAACAGACCCAAAAAGAGGTAGAACAGAAGTTATAACACCGTGCAAAGATGACAGCCTTGTAAGCGGACTGTCATCTGTTGTTCAAAATAGGCTGCTAGAGTAAAAGCATCACAACGATGACGACTTTTCAGTGCAGGCAGGTGAGTCATGAGAACCATACACGTTTTTGATGATATTCAGCATGTGTATAGTGAGTTTGTAGAAAATAAAAACTATCCAAAATTAGAACGCTTAAGCAACTGGGGGAAGAATCGTTTTTTCTTCAACCAATATTTCAAAATGATTGAAGACTGGTACCACACCGAACAAATCGTGATTCAGTTCAACCAACAGTACTTCAGTCTAGATACGGGCAGCGCGCCTGACTTTATGGACAAAGAAAAGTATATGGCTTGGTTGATGGGCGAACTCTTAATTTAAATCCTTCACACAACAGCACAGCGCCTGATTCGTTCTAGGCGCTGTGCTTTTATTGTCTTAATCAAAAATTTTATCGGCCGCTTGGAAGGGTAGACTGACCACATCAATTGCCACGGCAAAAGGCAGTAACACTAATTTTTCAAAAGGATTCATACCTGACTTTGATTTATAACTTTCCTCTTGATGGGTATAAATGCTCACCTGATAAGGTTTACTCAAGGCTTTTAACGACGCTAAATTGTTCGCGGCAGGGTAAACCACACCTGCCAGTTTGATCTCAAAACAGAAACGCTGTGCAAACATGCGTTCATCACTGGAACTTGAACATTCCTTCGCACCATTTTCAATAAAAAATTCAAGATCTTTCTTGCTGATGTCTTCTTTGAGTTTCACATAAGACAGTGGTAGTGTCCCTGTGAAATGACCATCATTCTTTTCTGAATAGAAACTTAGTTCTCGGGTGACTTGAATATTTTTCGGTTCCAGTTTCCCAATCAAGCTGACAAATTGGGGCCCGCCTTGGGTCAATACATAACTTTTTTGTTGCCCCGCAATCACTAAACTATGCGCAGGTAAATTCGGTAGAGGCTGAGCAGGTTTGCCAAAAGCCACCACTTGGTCTTCAATCAAGGTGACTTTGTTGGTACGGGTATAGGTTTTATTGTCTTTGGTCATCAGGGTTTTGGTGGCACAGCCTGTGAATAATGTTGCCATGACGCCTAAGCAAATGATGGTTTTTAAAGGTGATGCAAACATCAATAGACTCCGAATCATTTGAAATATAGTTAAGCTGAGTTTTTATTGTCTTTAAGCCTATCATTAAAATGTTCAAAAAGGCGCCAAAGCTCAAAAGTTTGAAGTCATGAAAGTTCGATGAGTCGCTCAATGCCGTGGCAACAGATTTTATTTTTTATCCATCTACTGGTTTTAGTTACTGAATGAATGTTCATTTGAGTCTGAACTGGCTATGATCATACAAGTGTTCAATAAAAAACGATGGACTGGCGAATACGTCATAACAAGGTGGGGACTAGGCTGATGCAAGACTTGATTTGTTATAAAGAACTTCCTGTATGGACTGCGCAGACCATTCCGCAAGGGTTTAAAAATCAACACAATACCAAAGCGGGCACGTGGGCAAAGCTAAAGATTTATCAAGGTGAGCTGAGCTTTGCTTTTTTAGATGAAGCAGGTCAAGTGCAATCTGAACATCTATTTACAGCTGAGCAACAGCCACCGTTTATTGAGCCTCAAGCATGGCACAAGATTGTTTCGACCAGTGACGACATAGAGTGTCGGCTACAGTTTTACTGTACCCCGCAGGATTATTTTTATAAGAAATATCAGCTTTCACCTACGCACTCAGAAATTTTGGCGGCTACGCCGTATTTACACGGTGGTCGGGCTTTGGATGTTGGCTGTGGGCAAGGGCGCAATGCACTGTACTTAAGTCAGCAGGGCTTTGAGGTGGATGCTTGGGATGTGAATCCGCAAAGTTTGCAAAAACTACAGCAGATTATAGATGCCGAAGGTATTCAAAAGATTCATGTGCAACAGCGTGACCTCAATGCTGACCCAAGCATTACAGGTACATATGACTTTATTTGCTGTACGGTCGTGATGATGTTTTTAGAGGCCTCAACGGTGAAACCATTAATTGCGCAGATGCAGCAAGTTACCAAAGTGAACGGGTTGAACTTGATCGTCTGTGTGATGGATACCGATGATATTCCTGCACAGCCTGACTTTCCTTTTGCCTTTAAAGCAGGAGAGCTAAGTGCGCTATACGATGGCTGGAACATTGTGAAATACAATGAAGATGTAGGTGAGTTACATCGGGTTGATAAGCAGGGTAATCGGATTAAGCAGCATTTTGCGACGTTATTGGCGCAGCGGATAGATGATTTATAAGAATAAATGTTTTTTTACTATAAACTGAGGAAATTAAATGATTTGTCATAGAAAAAATTAAAGAGTAGTGATAAGTTTATTATTTGAAATATTTATTTTTAATTAATAACTTATATTTACTTACGGCGTATATGAACATAAACCAAAGAATTGAAAAAATTTTAAATCATTTATCTGACAATATGTATGAAAGAGAACATATTATTGCATTAACTTTGTTAGGTGCTTTATCAGGTACAAATACTTTTTTACTTGGTTCTCCAGGTACTGCTAAAAGCTTAATTTCAAGAAAAATTGCACAGGCTTTCGAGCAGCCAAAGTATTTTGAATATTTGATGAATCGCTTTAGTACACCTGAAGAAGTTTTTGGTCCTGTTTCTATCAAAGCGTTAAAAGAAGATCGTTATACACGTAAAATTGAAAGCTATTTACCAAATGCAGACTTTGCTTTTTTAGATGAAATTTGGAAATCTAGTCCTGCAATTTTGAATGCTTTACTCACATTGGTAAATGAAAAATTATTTAAAAATGGTGATGAAATTCTTCATGTACCATTAAAGGCTTTAATTTCAGCTTCAAATGAAATCCCTGCTGAAAATCAAGGTTTGGATGCTTTATATGATCGTTTCATTTTACGCCTAATAGTTGAGCCGATTAAAAATAATGAAAATTTCTTAAATTTAATTTGCTCTAAACCAACTGAGATCGAGGTAAATTTAGATAAGCAGTTATTAATTAAAAAAGATGAATGGCAAAAATGGCAAAAAGACATTCATGAGGTGAAATTTAGCAAGGAAGTATCAGATATCATATTGATGATTCGTCAAATGATATCTGATTTACCTAAAGATAAAAAAATTTATGTTTCAGATCGTCGTTGGCAAAGAGCTGCTTATTTACTTAAAGCCGCTGCATTTTTTAATGGGCGTCAAGAAGTCATTTTAAGTGAAATATTTTTGCTGAAATATTGTTTATGGAGTAAATCAGAAAATTTTAAAGACATTGATAATATTGTAGAGCAATGCTTAAAGAATAATGGTTTAGATAGTGGTATTGATCAAGAGAATTCCATATCAGAAAAGCAACGCTTAGAAAATGAAATTAAAACAGAGCTGTATTATTCGGATGATATTTATGACACAGTGAAAATTGGTACTGAAGAATACTATCCATTTACTCTTCAAACTTACAGAAATGAAATTGAAGTTTATATTAATGTGAGTCATGTAGGAACTGATGAATGGTTTTATGCAAAAGATATCAATGGAAATGATTTAAATTATGAATATAATTTTCAAAATAATGGTAGTTGTAATTTTCACAATATGAATAAAAAGTTTACTCCACAAGTGAAATATACGAAAGGTTCTAAAAAGGAAGATATAAATAAAAGGCTAATTAAAGCTTTACACGATGAGGTAGGTAGTATCCAAAAGAATTTTGAACAGGCATTATTGCAAGTTACAAATAGAAAGAATGAACTTTTAGATGAATTTGACTCATTATTTATTTCTTTAAAAGAAAAAGATTTTTTAGTGAGTAGTCTTGAAAAGCAGATACAAAATTTTGAATTAAATATTCAGGATAGTGAGAGACTAAAATCCTTATGTATCAGCTAAATTTATTTGATGATACTAAAGAAGCAGTGCAACAAGCCACGAAAGAAAATTCATTATCACAGTGGCTTGAGCATGAAAAGATTAGTCATCGTTTAGACATGCAAGTCAAAGTTTGGTCTAAAAATACTGAGCGACAACTTTTCTTAGATAATCCATATTATTTGTATCAAGAGCAATATGAAGATATTGCTCAAAATAATGTGTCTAAAGTAAATGGCGCTGTTCAGCAGTATAGTGAATTCTTAAAATTTTCAGGTTTGCCTGACTCTACTGCGTATTGGCAAAAAGAGCTTGAAAAGCCTAAAGTGAACCAACAAAAGTTGATGTCTCACTTATTAGGTGATTGGAAGAAAAATTTAGATCAACAAATTGCTGAATGGAATTTAAAAAAGATTGATGAGCTGAGAAAAAAGTTTATTGAAGAGTTTATAAAGCAATTACAGGATTTAGAAGAGTTAAAAAAACTGACGGACAGTTTAGGCTTGGAAACAGGTACTTTTTTAGACTATTCCAAAGGAAATTTAACACCACAAGATATTGTTCAGTTTAAACAATGGGCGGAATATCTCCGAAACAATGCTTCATTGGCAGAGGTTTTAAATGTATTAGGTAAAATTCAAAGTGCTAAAATTGCAGAAGATAAAAAAGTTATTTCACAGTCTTTGAGTATTGAAACATATATTCCTGATATAAATTCTAGAGAAGAAATTATAGGAACAAAATTAGCTAAGGATTTAGAGTTTATTTTGCCTTCTGAATTGGCATTATTGTCAGATCCTGAAACTGAAATTTTGTTTGATTTAAAATTTATAGAATCCAATCTGATGTGTTTTGAGATGCAAGGATTGCAACCTTATAAAGATACTATTGAACAGGATGTAGAGGTATCTGATGATTCGAAAGGACCGATGATCTTATGTATAGATACGAGTGGTTCGATGAATGGCATGCCAGAATATATTGCTAAAGCAACGGCTTTATATTTTGCAACTCAAGCAATGAAAGAAAAACGAAAATGTTTTTTAATTAATTTTTCGACATCAATTAAGACATTAGAATTAACAAGTGACAATGGATTAAAAAGTGTTATAGATTTTCTAAAAATGTCTTTCTATGGTGGAACAGACGTTGCACCTGCTTTAGCTTATGCATTGCAACTAGTTGAAAAAGAAAATTATAAAAAAGCAGATATTCTTGTAGTATCAGATTTTATAATGGCATCTTTAGATACAAAAATTCATAATAAGATTAAATTAGTTAAGGAAAATAAAAATCAATTTTTTTCATTAGTAATAGGGTGTTCTCCAATTAATGAATTTTCTCGAGATTACTTTGATAGAGAATGGCTATTTAATCCTAGAAATAGTTCTGTTACAGAAATAGTGAATTTAATTAAATAAAGAAACCCCGCAATAAGCGGGGTTCTTTTTATCTCAGTATTTAACTAAATATTAAACACGTTCGATAATAGTCGCGATACCTTGGCCAAGACCGATACACATAGTCGCAAGACCAATTTGCGTATCTTGTTGTTCCATCACATTCAACAAGGTCGTTGTAATACGTGAACCAGAACAGCCCAATGGGTGACCCAATGCAATCGCACCACCATTTAAGTTAATGATGTCTTGCTTCTCATACACGCCTAAGCCTTTCATCACTGATAAGCCTTGAGCAGCAAATGCTTCGTTTAACTCGATGGTTTGGATATCTGCCATCGTTAAGCCAGCACGTTTAAGCGCTTTTTGAGTTGCAGGTACAGGACCATAACCCATGATTGCAGCATCACAGCCTGCAACCGCCATAGAGCGAATCACAGCACGTGGCTTAAGACCTAAAGCTTGAGCACGTTCAGCAGACATCAGTAGCATTGCAGATGCACCATCAGACAAAGCTGAAGACGTTGCTGCTGTTACTGTACCGCCTTTCGGGTCAAATACAGGACGTAAACCTTTGAATGCTTCAAGGTTTGCATCTGGACGAATCACTTCGTCGATGTCGCAAAGGATTTTGAAGCCATTGGCATCATGACCTTCAACACCTACGATTTCATTTTTGAAACGGCCTTCTTGCGTTGCAGCCCAAGCGCGGCGGTGAGATTCAACACCGAATGCATCTTGTTCTTCACGGGTAATGCCATTCATGCGACCTAACATTTCAGCCGTTAAGCCCATCATGTTAGACGCTTTTGCATAGTGCTTAGATGCTTCTGGGTTCAGGTCGATGCCGTGCATCATCCCAACGTGACCCATGTGCTCTACACCACCGATGATGAAGATATCACCTTGGTTGGTTGCAATCTGTGCAGCAGCGGTGTGTAGCGCTTGCATAGATGAACCACAAAGACGGTTAACCGTTTGACCTGCCACAGTTTTTGGAAGGTCAGCCAATAAACCAATGTTACGGCCAATGTTCATACCTTGTTCTAGAGTCTGGTTTACACAGCCCCAGATCAGGTCTTCAACTTCATTGGTGTCAAACTGGTTACGAGCAACTAAAGCACGAACCAATTCAGCCGATAAGCTGTCAGCACGTACATTGCGGAACATACCGTTTTTGGTTTTACCCATTGCTGAACGTACGCCATCAACGATGACAACGTCACGTGGATTTAAAGTAGCCATTCACGTTGCTCCTTAACCGTAGAATTTTTTGTTGTTAGCAGCCATGTCACGCAACATTTGTGGCGCTTCATAAGCTTTACCTAAGTGTGCGTATTTGTCGCAAAGTGCAACGTATTCAGCAACACCTGTTTGGTCGATGTAACGGCATGGACCACCACGGAATGGAGGGAAACCTACACCCATAATCATTGCCATGTCTGCTTCAGAAGCAGTCGCTACGATGTTGTCTTCTAGGCAACGAACAGTTTCGTTACAGAAAGCAAGCATCATACGGTCAATGATTTCTTGAGCATCAAACTCGCGTTTTTCTGCAGTTGCCACAGTAGCAACAAGCTCATACGCAGTTGGATCAACCACTTTGGCTTTTTTGCCTTTACGGTCAAGTTCGTATTTGTAGAAACCAACGTCGTTCTTTTGACCCAAACGTTTGTTTTCGTACATGATTTCGATTGAACCTTTGAAGTCTGGCTTCATACGGTCAGGGAAACCTTCAGCCATGACTTCTGCACCGTGAACGCCCGTGTCGATACCCACCACGTCGATCAAGTAAGCAGGACCCATAGGCCAGCCGAATTTTTCCATGACTTTGTCGACTTGTTGGAAGTCAGCACCGTCTTTCAATAGAAGGTCAAATGCACCAAAGTAAGGGAACAATACACGGTTTACAAGGAAGCCCGGGCAGTCGTTGACTACGATTGGTGTTTTACCCATTTTCTGAGCAAGAACTACAGTGGTTGCAATCGCTTCAGCCGAAGTCTTCTCACCACGGATCACTTCTACCAATGGCATCATGTGTACTGGGTTAAAGAAGTGCATACCGACAAAGTTTTCAGGACGTTGTAGGTTTTCAGCCAAACGTGTGATTGAAATTGTTGAAGTATTTGAAGCAATGATCGTGTTTTCACGGACGTTCTTCTCAGTTTCAGCAAGTACAATGCCTTTTACTTTTGGATTTTCAGTTACTGCTTCAATCACGATGTCCACTTCTTTAAACTCGTCATAGCTTAAAGTTGGACGGATGCGCGCAAGAGTTTCACCCATTTGAGCAGGTTTCATCTTCTTACGTTCAACTTGTTTGGTCAGTAAGCCATTGGCTTCTTTCATACCCAAAGCAAGTTGCGGGTTACCAATGTCTTTCATTATGATTGGTGTGCCTTTGCTTGCCGCTTGGTAAGCAATACCGCCACCCATGATACCCGCGCCCAATACAGCCGCTTGGTTTACAGGGTGCGCACCTTTTTCATATTTCTTCGAAGTTTTCTTCACCACTTGGTCATTGATGAATAGACCAATTAATGCATTTGCTTGTGGTGTAATCGCTGCTTTTGCAAAACCAGCCGCTTCAGCTTGAAGTGCTTCATTACGTGGAAGGCTTGCACCTGCTTGTAATGAGTCAAGAAGAAGTTTAGGCGCAGGGTATTGAGCAGGATTTGCTTTTGCAAGAACTGCACCTTTCGCCGAGTTGAACGCCATCATTTGTTCGATTGGGTTCAATTTAACAGGGTCAAGTTTTTCCTGACGTTTTGCTTTCCAGTCTACACGGCCAGCAAGGGCTTGTTTAACCAAGTCAATTGCAGCGTCTTGTAGTTTGTCTGCAGCAACAACCGCATCAACCGCACCGTCTTTCAGTGCCGCAGCAGGTTTTTTAGGATTAGCCATGGCCATCCATTCAACTGCATTGTCGATACCAATTAGACGGCTTAAACGAACCGTACCACCGAAACCAGGGAAGATGCCCAGTTTGATTTCAGGAAGACCGACTTGAGCCGCTTCTGACATCACACGATAGTCACACACGAGGCACATTTCAAAGCCGCCGCCCAATGCCATACCATTGATCGCTGCAACTTTAGGAATGTCTAAATCTTCAAATGCGTTGAAGATGTCGTGAACAGGCAATGCCCAATCCACAATCGCTTGTTCGCCTTGAGCGAAGTTTGCACCAAATTCAGTAATATCTGCGCCAACGATAAATGTAGATTTAGCCGAAGTAACGATTAAGCCTTTGATGTCACCGTTTGCTTTAACAGCGTCAATTGCAGCTTTGAAATCTTCAATCGTTGCACGGTTAAATTTGTTGACCGACTCACCTTGTAAGTCAAAGCGGAATTCTGCAATTCCGTCCGAAAGCATTTGGACGGTAATGGCATTGCCAGCGTGGATCATGCCTGATCTCCTTTATTTTGGAGGACTTCTAAGTTGATGTTGTGAAGCGAGTACGTCATTCCTACGTACATCTATGCTCCGCCAATCTTACGATAACTATATCGAAAAAGAACATAACAAGTTGTATCAAGCCGTGACGCAAGGGTCATCTATTTTTATTCAATTATTTCGTGTGCTTGCGTGATGTATTTTTGAATAATGCGGCCTAAATAGAGTGAAGTTTTTGTTTCGTTTAAGATTTTTTATGGATGAGTGATTAAAAAATGATTAGACAGCGTCCTTATATTTCAAGTCAACCTTTGAGCCGATTTTGGCAATTTAGTCAATGCTGCACTTGCAGGTAAACCCAAACAGAATGAAAACTTGTGATGAAAAGCTGGAAATAGGACGTACTTTGCAGCCTATGTTACAATTTGCAGTCTAGACCGAATACCGGTCTTTTTCTTTTATTTCGTTTTCTTTGGTTTCCAGGTTTTCATATGATTAAGTGGATCATTCTGGCGATTTTTATTCTTTCTGCATTTTATATTCAGCAACGTGGGAAGGTTCGTCACTCGTTTTATCGTCAATTTTTCGATCACTCAACGATTCTTGCGCCAATTAACTACCTCATGTACATGTTTTCAAAGGTACCGAATCAGCCATATATCGATACACAGCATTTTCAAGACTTAAAAGTGTTGGATGAAAACTGGGAAATGATTCGTGATGAAGCAAAAGTTTTATATGAAAAAGGCGGAATTAAAGCATCGAGCAGTTATGATGACTTGGGGTTTAACTCCTTTTTCAAAACAGGCTGGAAGCGTTTTTATCTGAAATGGTATGACTCTGCACATCCATCAGCCGCTGAACTTTGTCCAAAAACGACGGCGTTGCTGAAAACCTTGCCGACCATTAAAGCTGCGATGTTTACCGAACTGGCACCAGACAGCCGTTTGGTTCGTCACCGTGACCCCTATGCGGGTTCATTACGTTATCACTTGGGGCTGATCACACCGAACGATGACCGCTGCTTTATTGATGTGGATGGTGAGCGCTATTCATGGCGTGATGGTGAAAGTGTGGTCTTTGATGAAACCTATATTCACTATGCAGAAAATAAGACCGATCAAAACCGCATTATTTTCTTTGCCGATGTCGAGCGTCCGTTAAAGACACGCTTTATGGAACGTTTCAATCACTGGTTTGGTAAAAAAGTTATGACCGCTGCCAGCTCTCCAAATGAAGCTGGGGATCAAACGGGTGGACTGAATAAAGTCTTTGGTTATGTCTATCAAGTGCGGATCAAAGCCAAAGCTTTGAAGAAAACCAACCGTCAACTGTACTACTTCTTAAAGTGGTTCTTGATGCTTGGAATTTTCTTTTTGATCTTTGTTCGACCTTATGTGTTTTAAAGCACATTAAACGCCCTGAGGGGCGTTTTTTATTTGGGCAGAAAAGGGGAAGCCTATCTGCCCTTTTGATTTTTCTATTTATTTCAAGGCTTACAGTGGATTCGAACCACGCATGGCTTTATGCTTTATCCAGTTAAAACTAAAAACAATATGAGTGCGTATCTGTGTCATTTTTAAGATCGCAACTTATAACTTAGATAAAGCATGAGGTTTCAAGGTGCAAAAGTTTCGTTCGAAGATGGACTGGTGGTTTTTGGGGTTTATTATTGCCATGTCAGGCCTGTTGGCCCAATTGATTTTGACCACCTATGGCAAAGGCATTTTGATGCAAAATCTTTTGTTCGTTGTGGTCTATGCTTTGACTATTGTTTTACTGTGGTGGCCGCTGTGGAGTACTCGCTATGTGGTCGATCAGGAGCAACTGACAATTCGCAGTCTCTGTTTTAAATGGATCATTCCCTTAAGCGCGATACAGTCGGTTTCTGAAACAGATAATTCCATCAGTTCACCTGCTTTGTCTCTAGACCGTCTAAAGATTGAATACTTAAAAGAGGGCCAAACCAAAACCATTTTGGTGTCACCGAAAGACAAAGTAGCGTTTAAAGTTGCGTTAAAATTGTCATAAATATAGTCTTAGGCAAATTGTATGCTTTACGGGCCTAAGCGAGTGAAAGCCTTGCTCAAATATGCCGTGAAGACTAAAGTAAAATAAACTTGAGTCCTGTTCATCCCACAAACCTCCACATGCAAAACGTCTACTTGCCGTTGAAGGGTATGCTTATGAAGTCGTATCAATTGAGTCCGACACAAATTCAAACTTTAGTGCCGCATATGGGAAGTTGTATCGCTTCAGATATGATTACGGTGCAAGGCCTAAAAGTGGCCTATATGTACCGTGAAGAAGCACAATCTAGCGAAGAAAGTGGTTGGGTGTTTTTATCGGGTGAAGAAGGGGATGACTATATTGAAGACCCTGAAAACTTAGGTCTTTATGAGGTCAATGTGATTGCCAACTATGATGCGGACATCATTGCTCACTTAAATGCACCTGCGGGAAGTCACTTTGCCCGCAATGAACAAGGTGTGTTTGAACGGATCGATTTTGAAGCGATGGATCTGGAGTAAGTCTTCAACCTCAGCATCAATGTCTTTTGCCAGCAGACTGGTTTTGAAATGCACTTTCATGTGCTTGAAATGCGTCAGACCTGCCCAATCTAAAAGACAGATCAAAGGCTAAGCCTACGCAGAACAGTTGACGGCGAGCCGAGAAAATTAGGGAACCCTGTGAACGAAAACGCACGAGAACATATCGAAAAAATTTTAGCCAATATGACCACACTGCCGGGCGTTTATCGCATGCTCGGCAAAGACGGTGAACTGCTGTATGTGGGCAAAGCGAAAAATTTAAAAAATCGTGTCTCGAGTTATTTTGTCAAAACTATTGAGCACCCGAAGACGCAGGCTTTGGTGGCGCGTATTTATGACATCGAAACCTTAGTTGTTCGTTCCGAAACTGAAGCACTGCTGCTTGAACAAAACCTGATTAAGCTGCACCGTCCACCCTATAACATTATGCTCAGGGACGATAAGTCCTATGTGTATATCTTTGTCTCTGCCGACAAACCTTATCCTCGGATTGCATCGGGTCGGGGCAAAGGCAAACACCAAGTCGGAAAGTTTTTTGGACCGTATCCGAGTGCTTATAATGCACGGGATACTTTGTTGGTTTTACAAAAGCTGTTTAATGTTCGTCAGTGTGAAAATAGCTATTTTTCACAGCGTAAGCGTCCTTGTTTGCAGTATCAAATCAAACGTTGTTCAGCACCGTGTGTGGGACTCATTAGCCCTGAAGAGTATAAAAATGATGTCGATAACTCGATTCGTTTTTTACAAGGGGACACCAAAGAGCTGAATCAAGAACTGATTGCGAAAATGGAGCAAGCGGCCGAAGCCCTAGAGTTTGAAAAAGCGGTGTTTTACCGTGACCGTATGGCGCTGCTGCGGGATGTCCAGTCTCAACAAGCTATTTATAAGCTCAAAGGTGAGGCCGATATTTTAGCGATTGCCTATCAGGCAGGAGTGACCTGTGTGCAGATTATGCATGTGCGCAACGGGAAAATGCTCGGAGGTAAAAGCTACTTCCCAGATATGCTCGGAGAGGATCTGGGGCAAATGCTGGCTGACTTCATAGCGAACTTTTATTTCCAAGTGGCAGATGAAGTACCCAGTGAGTTGATTGTAAATGTCGAATTGCCCGATCGAAAAGAACTGGAACAAGCGTTACAACAACAGTTTGGTAAGAAAGTACAGATTAAACATAGCGTACGTGAAACACGTGCAGAATGGTTAGAGCTGGCACAGATGAATGTGCAGCATGCGATCAAAGGGCAATTGGCCAATCACTTTGAGCTGAATGAGCGTTTCCATCAACTTGAACAAGTGGTGGGACGTACGATTGATCGGATCGAATGTTTTGACATCTCACATACCATGGGTGAAGAAACCGTGGCTTCGTGTGTGGTATTCGACAGTGGCGGCATTCGTAAGCGCGATTATCGTCAGTTTTCAATTCAAGACATTACCGCTGGTGATGACTATGCCGCAATGCGCCAAGCGCTGACTCGTCGTTATAAAAAAGCTATGCTGCCTGATTTACTGCTGATTGATGGTGGCAAAGGGCAGTTGCATATGGCGATGGAAGTCATGCAAGAGCTGGGTTTAGAGGCCTTTATGGTCGGGGTGTCAAAAGGCGAGGGGCGTAAACCGGGCCTTGAAACTCTACACTTTACCGATGGAACTAAAATTCAGTTGTCTGAAGATCATAAAGCGTTGCATTTGATACAACAGGTACGTGATGAGGCACATCGGTTTGCGATAACTAAACACCGAGCCAAACGCGATAAAAAACGGGGTTCATCGATTTTGGAAGTAATTCCGGGGTTGGGGCCGAAACGCCGCCGCGATTTGTTGACGCACTTTGGTGGGATTCAAGGGGTGTTGAAAGCCTCCGAAAAAGACTTAACCCTAGTCCCCGGTTTAGGCGAAGTGATGGCCCGCACCATTTATAAAGTCTTGCATGAATAGAACCGCATCTACTGCGATGGCAAAAGTGCTTATTGACCCATGGGTCATTGATCATTCACATTGGTTGAATTGTGTTGTAAAGATATGGATGGAATTTAAAACAAGGATGCCACATGTCGCTTCAACACAGTTATCAGGCTTTAGCAGAACAAGAATGGATTGATATTCCTACAGGTTGGTTACAAGGACGCACGATCTATGGGGGACTGGTCGCAGGTTTAATGATGCAAAAAGCATTGTTGACTCTTGCCGATGACACGAAGCATTTACTCAGTTGTAACGTGACTTTTGTTGGGCCAGTACAACAAGCCAAAGTTCGTTTAACCAGCGAGATTCTACGTCAAGGCAAGTCGGTTACCACCTTGGAAGTACGTTTATGGCAGGATGATGCAGTTCAAAGTATTTTGGTGGCAAGCTTCGGGACACAGCGTGAATCGAGTATCCATGTGCATCAAGAACCTGTAGCACCCGCGTTTCCATCGGTTGATGGTCTTACAACAGCGCCGCATCACCCGCTTGCACCTGAGTGTTTTAAGCAGCTGGATATGGTTTGGGTGACAGGACAGTATCCGTGTACAGCCAGTCCAAAGCCTGACTTTTCAGGCTGGTATCGTTTTAACCCCAATTTGCATGAAAATCGTGACATGACTGTGGCAGACTTGATGGTGTCGATGGACATTTGGCCACCGGGCGTCTTGCCCATGTTTAAAATGATGGCACCTGCAAGTTCGTTGACCTGGCATTTGACCTATGTGCATCCACTGAAAAATCAGTTACATGATTGGATGAAGTACCGCGTTGAAACGCAATATGCTGCGGATGGATATTCCACCGAAGCCGCCTATTTGTGGGATGATCAGAATCGTTTAATTGCAATTTCGCGTCAAACAGTTACCGTGTTTGCCTAGTGACACCTTAGGTCAATTCGTATAAAGTGGGCGCTATTAACGATGGATTAAACCTCAAAAAAGTGTGCATTTTCATCGTACATGAGGGAAACAACGGGCGGTGTTTATGACTACAGGTCGCATCCTGAATATTCCTAATATCTTGACCTTGGCGCGTATTGCCTTAATTCCGGTCTTTTTGTTGGTGGCCTATTGGCCCCCTGTAATGGGTATCGCTGAACAAGCGGTAAGTATGTCTCGTCATATTTTGTTGACGTCTATTTTTGTCGTTGCAGCGGTGACAGATTGGTTCGATGGTTATTTGGCGCGGAGTTTAAATCAGACCTCTGCATTTGGGCGTTTCTTAGACCCTGTTGCGGATAAATTGATGGTGGCAGCAGCACTGATCGTGTTGGTGCAGTGGAAACCAGAAATTTCGATGGCATTTGCGGCGATTGTGATTATTTCCCGTGAAATTACGGTGTCAGCACTGCGTGAATGGATGGCGGAATTAGGTGCACGTACCAATGTAGCCGTGTCTACGGTCGGGAAATATAAAACTGCTTTTCAAATGATTGCAATTACCGTGTTCTTACTGAATTGGCAGCCGCTTGAAATGTTGGCTTATGCATTGTTGTATACCGCAGTAATTTTGACTTTATGGTCGATGTTTATTTACCTCAAAGCGGCTTGGCCATACTTAAAACAGCCTTGATTGTTAGATTTTTAAGAAGCTCCTGCGGGAGCTTTTTTTGTACCTGAGATTCATTAGCTATGCGTTTCTTCCTCAGTATCATCTTCAAAAGTCTTGGCAATTTTTTCAATATTGAGGCTCTTGGCCATGGCATCGAAAATTTCCTTATAGACCCCATCCTGACGGTACAGCGCTTCATGTTCTCCATGTTCAGCAATACAACCTTCCTTCATGACATAGGTATAATCGGCATCTATAATTTGCGACAGACTATGCGAAATAATAATCACCGTTCGCCCTTGTTTAATCTCATCGAGGCTCTGTTTAATTTGCTCGCTAGCAATGGCATCGAGGCTGGCGGTTGGTTCATCCAGAAAAATAATCGGTGGGTTCTTGAGGAACATCCGTGCCAGCGCAATGCGTTGTTGTTGCCCGCCTGAAAGCATCAGTGCATCGGATTGGTAAGCTGCGGGGAGCTGCAAAATTTGTTCATGAATAGAGGCTTTTTCTGCGGCAGCATAGACCTCTTCATCACTGGCATTGATTTTTCCATAGCGAATATTGTCTAAAATACTGCCTTGGAAAATGTGATTTTTCTGTAAGACGAGGCCAATGTGATCGCGTAAATAGGCGGTGTCGATGTCTTGTAAATCAATTCCATCGAGCTCAATTTTTCCTGCATCAGGCTGATAAAATTTATCTAATAGGCTAATTAAAGTGGATTTTCCTGCACCAGATAAGCCCACCAAAGCCGTGATTTTGTTGGGTCGAATTTCCATGTCGATTTGTTTTAATGCGTGATGACCATTGGGGTAGAAAAAATCGACATTCTTTAAGGTGAATTTACCCTGAATTGTGGGTTTGAGCGCACCACTTTGCTCGATTTCATCATCTGCTTCTAAAATTTTAAAAAAGCTTTCCGCGTAAATCATTGCATCATTGACTTCATCATAAATACGGTGCAATGAACGAATTGGCGCAGAGACATTATTAAACAGCAAAATATGAAACATGATCATGCCAATGCTCATTTGTCCATCGAGCACAAAGTACGCCGTGAGGATGATGATCAACACAATCCCGATTTGTTCAATAAAGGTCTTTAAGCCATCAAATAAAAAGCTGAGTTGACGCGTTTGCATCTGGTTATCGGTCAGTGCTTTTTGTAGTTTCAGTTGTTTAGTCGATTCAATGGACTCTCGGTTAAAGGACTTAATCACGCTAATCGACTGGATAATACTGAGAATGCCTTGGCTCTTTTTTTCACGGCCATCACGCAGGTTGCGCCGCCATCCGCCCAGTTTCTTAGCTTGTTGGAAGGTCAGCCAAAAGTAAATTGGGATAATACTGGTCGCCACCAAACCGACGTAGAAGTTGGCATAGTACATCAGCCCCAGTGCCACAATGGCACTGCTAAAAAGTGGCAAAATATCGATAAAAAAGATTTGTACCAGACGGGTCAGTGAACCAATGCCACGGTCAATTCGCGTTTGTAGCTTACCCGCTTGGTTTTGATCGGCATTAAAAAAAGCCAAACGGTAGCTAAGGAATTTTTCGATAATACTTTGCGCCAAGTCTTGCGATACCAGAATGCGGAGCTTTTCCCCATAAAACTTTTGACCAAACTGCACCAAGGCACTGATGATTTCTTTACTGAGTAAAATCATAGAAATGGTGATCAAAATATGGAGGCCTTCGGTCAGTCCTTGGCCTTGTTCGACCAGACGGTTGATACTGTCGACGGCATATTGCAAAGTCAGAGCATTAACCTGCGCGGTGAAGGAACCAATCAGCGTCAGGATCAAGGTCGCAATCACCAATATCCGATAGGGACGGACAAAGGGGTGAAGCTTTTGAAACAACTGCCAAAGGTTCATACATGCTTCTTTTTATTGTGAAAGTTCACATGAGTGTATGCATAAGGAGGCTAGGCGACAAGCTGTGACTTTGTTTTGATTTGTGTCGTTCTAAATTCAGTTAAACTGTTTGCAGAGGAGGAAAAGTCATGACCTTAAATCTGTTTAGTCCTGAACCGCAAGCAAACTTGCTCCCATTCGATGGGCAGGTGCAGGACTTGGGCTTGATTTTAACTGCGAAGCAAAGTGCGAAATATTTGGATTATTTTTTAGCACATTTGGCATGGCAACCTGACGAGGTCGTACTGTATGGCAAACGTTATGTCACGGAGCGAAAAGTGGTGTGGTATGGCGATGCCGAGTATGAATATCACTATTCGGGCAGTGCCAAGCAAGCACGGTTATGGAATCCAGCTTTGTTTCGTTTAAAACAACATATTGAGCAATTGGTGGGACATCCATTTAACTCGTGCCTAGCCAATTTATATGAAAATGGCAGCCAAGCTGTGGGCTGGCATAGTGATGATGAGCCTTCACTACGTTCGCCGCAGCAAGAAAATGTGGTGATTGCCTCACTCAGTTTTGGTGCAACCCGTAAGTTTTGCTTTAAGCACAAGTTTAAACAGGAAAAAATCGAGCTGATGTTGCATAGCGGGCAATTGATCGTGATGCGTGGACAGACCCAGCGCTACTGGAAACATACTTTGATGAAATCCAGTAAAATTACTGAGCCACGTCTGAATTTAACCTTTCGCTATTTCTATCCAACACTTCAAAGCTAACTGAAATTAAGCTTCAATATTATGCAGTAGATGGCATTTCTGTTCGATCTGTAAGGCGCTATGTCTTAATATTTCGACCATTTTTTTTAGATCGACAAATTCAAACCGGTTTTTCGAAGCCAATAAGGTCAGTGCCAACGGTGTATCTTTGGGTGAAAATTTGACAGGTACAGACAGACTGGCAAGGTTGGGGTCAAACTCGCCATTTGAAAAATAGTAGCCCTGTTTCTTAATGGCTTTCATTTTCTGTAAAAATTCATCTTGGCTCGCAGCAAAATTGACCTCGGCCAGCTGAGCCGAAAATTTTTGATAATATTCAATAATTTTAGCTTTGCTGAGCTGTGAAATCACCACTTTAGGCGATGAACCCAAATACACGGGACGTGGGCAACCACGCCCATAAGAAAATAACTCAAGGTCTTTAAAGACTTCACCATATAGGTCAATACAGTGTTCTGCGTTGAGCTGGGTGAGGATACAGCAAAACTCCGTTCGCTCAACGATGTCTTGCATAAAAGGAATGCTGATTTGTAAGAGCGGGTCTGTCGTTCGAGAGATATAGTCCAACACAGCAATTTGAGAGCCTAAAGTATAGTCGCCGCTGGTTCCGCTTAAGCGCTGTAAAAGTCCTGCGGATACCAATTCCTTTAAATAACGATAACTGGTGGGCTGTGAGAGTCCCAGTTCGGCACTGATGATATCGACATTGATAATCGGGCGTGACACAGAAAAGAGGTCTAAGACAGTGAGAATTTTACCGAAACTTGAAAGTGCCATAAGAACCTACTTAGTCAAAATAAATGCCATTTGAACGACAGTTACTATATAACAAAAACCCTAGACTCGACATGGCTTTCGTTCTGGACGCATGGCATTCGGGGACTTTTATCAGCATTTGCAACGCAATAAAAAGGGTGAAATATGATCTTAAAAATATGTAAATTATCATATTAAGATATTTTAATTGACAAAAATTCATATTTTTGGAAAAATTATCATTATAAATGTCTTTTAATGAATAATGCTTTTGTTATTTGTTGAGCTATTTTCTTTCCTTTCAACATGGTGCTGTCTTTGACCATGTCTGTAAAAGACTTCATTTATTGAATTATTTTTTCATCCGTCTTCGCATGAGGTGAGGACGAAGTGATGCTGTTTGTCTGAGCAATGCTGTGTTGAAGAGTTGTTTAAATGTTGTCATTCAGCGCATTTAGAGATGAATTTATGTTCCTCACCAAACAGTTACTCGCATTCCGTCCAAATAAATTGGACTGGATTTTTGCGACGAAAACCTTTTTGGCAGGCATGCTTTCACTTTATGTCGCATTTTCTTTAGATTTGGCTTATCCCATTTGGGCGATTGGAACGGTCTTCGTTATCGCAAACCCATATGCGGGTATGACCTCCTCAAAAAGTCTTTATCGGGTATTGGGAACGTTGCTGGGAGCGATTGTTTCGATTGCAGTCACGCCAAACCTGATCAATACCCCAGAATTGTTCACGTTATTTTTAGCCATATGGGTCGGGTTTTGTCTATATTTTTCATTGTTGGATCGGACGCCGCGTAGCTATATTTTTATGTTGGCGGGTTATACCACGGTCATTATTTGCTACAACATTGTCTATAACATTGAAACCACTTCCATGTTTGATATGGCGATTGGTCGCTGCATTGAAATCACGGTGGGAGTACTGTGTAGTGCAGTGGTGAATGCGGTACTGTTTCCCATGCATATTGGTCCCGTAGTCAAAACCCGTGTTTCACAGACTTTTCAAGACACTCGAGCGGTTTTTGATCAGATCCTGACAGATGATGTTAAGGCCATTAATTACAGCACTACGCTTAGTCATATCACGCGGGATATTGCCGATATTCATGTGATGGCCGTGCACTTGAGCTATGAAAAATCGACCTTGCAGGGCATGACCAAACCGCTCCAAGAAATGCTGCATCAACTCAGTATGTTGGTGACAAACTTGGTGGCCATGGCCGAGCGAATTCAGCAGTTAGATCACATTGACTCACGCTACCGACCAGCTTTAGAAAAGGCGCATGTACAGATTGTAAAATTTTTACAAAGTGATCAGGTCATTTTAGAGCAGGACTTAAACCAGCTACCTGAGCAGTTTGAGTCGAGTTTTCAAGCCGTGTTTGACAGTGCCTTGCCACAGCAGCAAGTCATGTTGGTCAGTTTAAAAATGGATGTGCGTCATTTCACCCAAAATATACGCGCCATTAGGTTGATTTGGCAGCGTATCCAACAGGGGGATGACAGCTTACCCGCAATAGTGACCCCAATTAGTACAAACTATCCCAACTTACATCGAGATCATGGCGTAGCCGTGCGTGGCGGCATTTCAGCTTTTATTGTGGTGCTTGTGGCGACTGGTTTTTGGATTATCAGTGGTTGGAAAGCCGGTTTTATGATGGCAGAGATGGCCGCTATTTGTGCCTGTATTCTGACCAGTATGGACAATCCTGTTCCTGCCTTAAAAATCTTTATCCGTGCCAGTCTGTATGCGGCGATTATTGTCTTTATTTATGCTTATGGCATCTTCCCACACATCAGCGCTTTTTGGATGTTGGCTGTGGTGTTGGCCCCTTTTTGTATGTACTGTCTGATGCTGTTTTTACACCCACCACTCACAGGTTTGGCGCTACCTTTGATAATGGGTGTGGTCATGGGCTTAAACCTGCAAAACCGTTATCACCTTGACCAAGTGATGTTTTTTGATGCATCGATTGGGACGGTGCTTGGCCCCATCATTTCTGTCTATGTGATTCACTTGGTGCGTGCGATGTCGCCGGACATTACCGCCAAGCGAATCCTGTCTTTACATTATAAAGCGATACGACAAGCGCTTTATCTACCTTATGGGGTGGAATTTAGAGTGCATTTGCGCAGTATGTTGGATCGGATAGGCGTACTGAATACCAAGTTGGTACAGTCGGATCGCTTGAAGCAAAAAATCAATTTGGCCCTGATTGAATCCAGTGCGGTGATTGATTTAACTCGGGTGCAAGAACTGATTGAAAAAATGCCTGTGCAGGCCTCTATCACGCCGCATCTACAAGAACTACAAAGCCAAATGGATGCTTATTTTCACGCGAAAGAATTAGACTATAGCGACCTACAGGTCAGACAACACATTTTGGACAAAATTCAGATCATTCAGGCCGAGCTTATACAGCTGGAAGACCTAAGCATTGCTCGGCGTTTGCAAGTTTCACTGAATAATATTCAAAGCAGTCTCTGTCATGCGACATGGGACGAAATGTCTCAAGTCCGTTTGCTGGGAGCATAACGATGGGTGAACTTAATATCTATGGTGTGTATGTGCCAGTTTTGGTCATTCAGGCGGTATTGGCCTACATCGTATTGCGGTTAATCATGCGGGTGACCGATCCTTGGGTCGACAAAGGCTGGATTTTTTTACCCAGTATTTTTTATTTATGCCTCTACATTACTGTGCTTGGCTTAGTCCATTGGGGTTTTATCGTGAGCTTTGCCTAAGCGCACATCTGATTGAAATGAATGAGGTAAAAGAAATGGCATCCTTTGATTGGCGTAAACTGAGCCGTCCCATCACTTTAGTGCTGATTGCGGGTATCGCGATCGCGGTACTCGTGCATCTTTGGCATTATTATAATGCTGAACCGTGGACACGTGATGGGCGGGTTCGTGGCGATGTGATTCAAGTGTCTTCCGATGTATCAGGCTTAGTCACGGAAGTTTTAGTGCACGATAATCAAAGCGTCAAACAAGGGCAGGTGCTGTTTAAAATTGATGTGGCGCGTCAGGCGCTTGATGTGGAACAAGCCAAATCAGACTTGGCTAAAGCCAAAGCTAGTTTGGCCGCCGCCGAAGCGGAGCTGTTTCAAAGCAAGGCCAATTTGACCAAATCACAAGCCAATAGCCACTTGGCCGATAAAAATGCAGAACGCTATGCAAATTTGATGGATGGTGCTATTTCAAAGCAAGAACAAGATCAGATGTTTGCCGTACGAGATCAATCGCATGCCGAACATGAACAAATGCAAGCGGCGATTCAGCAGGCCAAAGCCAATATTGCGCAGCAACAGGCGTTAATCGATGTAGCCACCAGTAATTTACATTTGGCTGAATTAAACTTGAACCGTTCCGAAGTGGTGGCACCAGCCGATGGCACACTGTCTAATTTTGAGATGAAAGCAGGAAATTATGTCAAAGTGGGGCAGGCGGTAGCGGCATTATTAGATCGCTCACAGCTTTATGTGGTCGGTTATTTTGAAGAAACCAAGTTAAATAAAATATATTTGGGTGCGCCCGCTACTGTACAGTTGATGGGGGACTCAAACATATTGAAAGGACATGTGCAGGGGATTGCTTCAGGCATTGAAGATCGTGAACGAACTACAAGTACAGGTTTATTGGCCAATGTAAACCCAACCTTTAGTTGGGTGCGTTTAGCGCAGCGCGTTCCTGTGAAAATTGCACTGGATGAGATTCCGAAAAATGAATTGGCCTTTGTCGCTGGGCGAACCGTGACGGTACATATTACCGAGTCACAGCACTAAATTGACCTCTGTTCATTTCAAAAAAAAGCATCCGATGAGAATGCTTTTTTTAGAACGCTATTTGCTGTGTTGAGATACAACTCCAGCCATAAAACCCATGTCATCTATTTTAAGAAAGCCTCGTTAAGGCGTAAGACCTTCAGGATCGCGATACCAGCTTTCAATAAACAAGGTTGCAGCAAGGCTATCAGCAGAAAGTTTTTTGCCTCGGCCTTGTGCATGATAGTGGCTCAGCTCATCACGGGCTGCACGAGTACTTAAGCGTTCATCCACCATCCATGTTTCAATATTGGTTTGATGACGTAAACGACGTGCGAACTTACGTGCTCGAGCAGATAATTCCGACTCGCTATCATCCATATTGAGTGGTAATCCGACTAAAAATACATTGGGTTGATATTGCTTAATAATTTTATGCAGTTCATCCCAATTGGGGATGCCATCTTTCATTGGAAACAAAGCCAAAGGTGTTGCACTTTCAATCAGTGCTTGACCGACTGCCATGCCCATTTTTTGTGTACCAAAATCAAATGCCATAATCATTTGAGGTGTGTTTAAATCAGGCATGTCCAATCTCAGAAGACAACCAGGTTCGATCCAGCCCGAGTTTTTTATAGGCTGCGTCCCAACGGTCGTCATAAGGAATATTAAAAATCAAATCCATATCAGCATCGCAGACTAGCCAATCACCACGAGACAGCTCATCTTCCAATTGGTTTTTGGTCCAACTGGTATAGCCCAAAGCAATTTGATAGCGACCCACACCTTCATTATGCGCAATCGCATCTAAAATATCTTTAGACGTGGTGATACAGATATTTTCGCCGACTGCAATGGAAGAGTGCCATGTCGGCTGGCCCGTATGTAAGACAAAGCCAGCTTCTGGACGCAAAGGTCCACCTTGGAGAACATCGTGTGGTCGTACGTGATCGGCTTCAATTTCAAGATCATTGAGCAGTTCTTTGACTGAAAGTCCTGAAGGGCGGTTGATGATGATGCCTTGAGCACCTTCCTCATCGTGTCGGGCCAAATAAATCACGGTATGGGCAAAGACTTCATCTGCCATATCGGGTGGGGCAATGAGACAGCGATGCGTCAGATATTGTTTGCTCACCTAAAGGCTTCTCCTTGAAATTAAAATGCTTCTAGTCAAATGTTGTTATCTACCACGTTACTAGACTAATGCTCTTTCTCCAAATCTTTTTTTGTGATCCAGTCTACATAAATTAGGCGGATTGAAACTTCAACTGACGTAATTGCTTGGCATGTTGTAATGTAGTGTCATTGATTTCAACGCCGCCTGTCATACGTGCAAGCTCATCGATACGCTCATCTTCTTCTAAGTTTAATATGGTGCTACTGGCAGGGTCGGTCTGACGTTTTTTCACCAACAAGTGCTGGTCAGACTGTGCTGCAACTTGAGCTTGGTGGGTAATACATAAAATTTGTACATGCGAACCCAAGTCGGCCAAGAGACGACCGACAATTTCGGCTGTGCCACCACTAATACCGACGTCAATTTCATCGAAGACTAAAACTTCAGCTTCGGTTTTTTCAGCATTCATCACTTGCATCACCAATGCGATACGTGACAACTCACCCCCTGAAGCAACTTTGGCTAATGGTTGCGGTGGAATGCCTTTGTTGGCGGTGAATAGTAATTGGATAAAGCTCAAGCCTTCACTAGAGACCTGCTCCATCGGCTCAAATTTGAACTCAAAGTGTGCTTCAGGTAGGGCCAATTGTTTGACCTGTTCGGTTAAATGTTTTGCCAATGGTGCGGCTGCATCGCGACGAATTTGGTCGAGGTGCTGGGCTTTATTTAACAGGTCTTGATGCGAGACTTCAACTTGCTCAGCTAGTGTTTCTGGATCTTCTAATAAATGGAGCTGTGCCAGTTCAGATTGCCATTGTTCATGCTCTTGTTTTAAGTGTTCTGGCTGCGTGCGGTACTTACGGGCAAAACGGTGGAACATTTCAAGCTGGGTGTTCAACTCTTCCATGCGTTCTGGGTCATAACTTTGACGGTCAATAAACTGACGGAGATTGGCCGTGGCATCGTCAAGCTCACTTTGTGCATTCAGCAAAGAAGTATGAATTTCAGCCAATTGTTCACTGCGTCCTGCATGTGACTCTAAGCGGCGAATAATACTGGAAATTTCTTGATTAATATTTTGTTCAGCATCATCTAAGGCTGTAACGGCATAACTACAGTCCTGCATGATGTTTTCATGATGGGATAAGCGGTCGAATTCTTGTTCAATCTCTTTATAGTCGATTTGCACCACATCTTCGAGTTCTTCTAATTGTAAACTCAAGGTATCCATACGCTGTTTACGCGTGGCTTGAGCATCCAATGCTGCTTGGTGCTGACGAATGTCTTTTTGCCATGTGCTATAGGCTTCACGCACAGCTTGCGCTTCTGGGTAGAAGTTATGATAGAGGTCTAACCAGCGTCTTGGATAAGGCGGCTCTAATAGCTGTTGTTGACTGTGTTGACTATACAGCTGTACCAGCAAACGCCCGATTTCTTTCAATTCAGCTAAGCTGCTCGGACGACCATTAATCCATGCTTTGCTGCGGCCAGTGGCAAAAATAACCCGTCTTAGATGAATTTCTCCTGACTCATCATCTAATTCATGTGCCTTTAACCAAGCGGCTTCAGGGCTGTGCTCTTGGTAGCTGAAAATAGCCGTGACATCGGCTTTGTCTGAACCGAAACGGACATAGTTAGTGTCGGTACGTTCTCCCAAACAGGCGGACAGTGCATCTAGCAATAATGATTTGCCTGCACCTGTTTCCCCAGTCAGGACATTAAAACCTTGATCGATATCAAGTGCTAAGTGATCGGCTAAAGCAAAATTAATTAAAGTTAAATGTGTCAGCATAAACGCATCCGAGCTGCGAAAAGTTTTAGTTTAAGATAGTGAAGTTTTATTCAGCCGACAAGACGGCAACGCTATTCGTTTTGTGCAAAGTCGGCTTATTTTAGCGTGAATCTGAAAGTCGACCTAGCAGATTTTTTTAAATCAGACTGTTATAGCAAACTTAGCACAAACAAGTGGGTATGCGGTGTATACAGAAAGAGTACAGCACAGCGAACGGATCGTATCGGCAAAAAACAAGCCAAAATGGGCTAGAAAGTGAGGCAATTGTACGATGGTCGGACTTTAACAAAATATTGATTGAGGGGAATAAAACATCGATTGATTAGTTAATCGCACATCTTTAAACTAGCGAATCAATACGAATATAAATGCGCATTATCTGGAGTGTACGCATGTCAACTCAGTTCGACCATGTCTCTGTCATTAAAAAATCCAATGTTTATTTTGGCGGTTTATGCATCAGTCATACTGTGCAATTTGAAGATGGCACCAAAAAAACGTTAGGGGTTATTCTTCCGACAGAGCAAGCTTTGACGTTTGAAACACATGTAGCAGAGCGTATGGAAATTATTTCAGGCGAATGTCGTGTACAAATTGCTGACAGCGAAGAGAGCGAATTGTTCCGCGCAGGTCAGTCTTTTTATGTGCCTGGCAATAGTCGTTTTAAAATTGAAACTGACGAAGTGTTGGACTACGTGTGCCATTTAGAAGGCTAAGCCTTCAACTGATACTCGCCAAGTAATTTCAAGCGAAATCGGTTAAACTATCTGTTGCACAGCAATCCTGTAAAGTCAGCTTTACAGGATTTTTATTTTTGGCACATCGTGTCGATGGTCATTTATCTTTTAGAGGTCCTACATGGCTAAACCTGAATATTTCTATGGCGTTCATTCGGTGGAGTCATTGTTGGAACTTGAACCTGAACGCGTACTGACGCTTTTTACCTTAAAAGGGCGTGATGATCAGCGTTTAAAACGCGTACTTGAGTTGGCTGAACCTTTTGGTATTAGCGTACAACAAACGGGTCGTGATCGATTAGAAAAAATGGCTGGCTTACCGTTCCACCAAGGGGTTGTGGCTGCGGTCCGTCCTAATCCAGTTTTCAATGAAAAAGATTTAGAAGCCTTACTGAAACAATCGCCAAATTGTTTATTGCTGGGTTTAGACCAAGTCACCGATCCGCATAACCTCGGCGCATGTATCCGTACCGCAGCTGCAATGGGCGTTGAGGCCGTGATTGTGCCTCGTGATCGTTCTGCAAGTTTGACCCCGACCGCGCGCAAAGTTGCGGCAGGTGGTGCTGAAAAAGTTAAATTTATCCAAGTGACCAATCTGGCTCGGACTTTAGCGCAAATTAAAGATGAGTTTAATGTGCGTGTGGTCGGTACCATGTTGGATGAAAAAGCCTTACCACTACAACAGTTCGATTTTACTGGAACGGCTGTATGTGTGGTGATGGGTGCTGAAGACACAGGTCTGCGTCCAATTACTCAGTCTCAATGCGATCAAACGGTTTATATTCCGATGGCGGGCAATCTACAAAGTTTGAATGTCAGTGTAGCAACGGGTATGGCTTTGTATGAAGCATGCCGTCAACGTAATGTCTAAGTTTTTTTAATTCCTGATTCAATGTAAGCACAATGATGACCCCTCAAAAACAAGGCTATGTATTTATTGCCATCACCATGTGTATTTGGGGGGGATTTACCTTAACGGCGCGGCTCAGTGCCAATTGGGGCATTGGTGCGTGGGATATTACCGCCTTACGTTTTCTCTTGGCGTTTTGCATCTTAATGCCGATCTTGATCTATAAAAAAGATACCGCCTTTTTGTGGAAGAAAGAGCCTTTTATTTTGGCGATGATTGGAGGGGTATGTTATTGCATCACCGCTTATAGCGCTTTTCATTATGTGCCTGCGGCACATGCTGCGATCTTTCTGAATGGCTGCATTCCACTTTGTACGGCTGTCGCGGGTTATCTTTTATTTCGACAACCATTTGACCGGCATACTTGGCTCAGCCTCAGTATTATGTTGCTCGCACTGACGGCCATGAGTGTGCTGATGTATCAAGAAACAGGTGTTGCTTTTAGTTTAGGTGATGGCTTGTTTTTCCTCAGTGCTGTGCTGTGGGGAACATTTACCGTTTTATTGAGACAATGGAAACTGTCGGCATGGCACTCCATGGCAGGTGTTGCGATTTGGGCTGCGATTGTTTTTGTGCCGATTTATGTTTTATTCCTCCCCAAAACCATAGCGCATGTGCAACCTGTGCAATTGATTGCTCAGGTGGTATTTCATGGTGTGTTCGTAGTCATCGTGGCGACACTCACTTATGTGGAAGCCATTAAGCGTTTGGGGGCATTTAAAACAGGCAGTATTGTGACGTTGGCGCCTTTTATTGCTGCGATTATTGCGGTTCCTTTGCTCAATGAGCCTTTGAGTGTTGCGATTTTATGTGGTCTTCTGGGAATGGGGATCGGGGCCTTGCAGCCATGGCGTTGGATACGGCAGGACAGTTTGAAAGCCCAACTCGCACAACAAAAAAAGCAGTCATAATTGACTGCTTTTTTTTAGACTTCTGAATGGGCCAAATACTTTAAATGCAAAGGTCTGAGCTGTGCGTATAAGTGTTCCAAGTGTCCATCATTTACCACAATATCATCGGCCAACGCTTGTTTTTGTTCACGGGACATTTGTGCTTTAATGATGGTTTGAATTTGCTCAATGGTTTGATGGTCGCGCTGCGAAGCACGAAGAATCTGGATATCAATTGAAGCATCGATCAGAAGCGTATGTTGTGTTAGTTCATGCTGATTGGTTTCAAAAAGTAGCGGTGAAACCAAAATCGCATAAGGGCTGGTCGCAGCTTGTAATTGTTGCATGATGGACTGACGAATTGCAGGGTGGGTGATCTTTTCCAATTGCTTACGGGCAGACGGGTCCTGAAAAATGTGTTCACGTAAAGCGCGTCGATTCAGTTCGCCATTGTCCAGTAAGGCCCACTCGCCGAAGCTGCTTCGAATTTGCTGAAGTGCGGGTTGCCCTACAGCAACAATCTCTCGAGCAACCACGTCAGCATCAACTACCTGTATGCCTTGTTGTTCAAACCAGTGGCTTGCGGCAGATTTTCCACTGCCAATCCCGCCTGTCAGACCTAAAATAAATGACATATTATTTTAATTGCCTAAGTATATTTTCATAATTTGCTCACCCCACAAAAAGGCAATCCATCCTGCGATGGCAATATACGGACCAAAAGCAAAAGGCTGATTTTCTTTACGGACTTTGAGCAGGATGATGCCGATAATGGCGCCTACGAAAGAAGAAAGTAGCACAATCAGTGGCAGCAGCAAAGGACCCATCCATGCGCCTAAAGCAGCAAGTAACTTAAAGTCACCATAACCCATACCTTCCTTGCCTGTGATGAGCTTAAACAGATAGTACACGATCCATAAGCATAAAAAGCCAATGATATAGCCCCAAATGGCCGCTGTTGGCGTGGTGTAAATCGCATAACTATTGACTCCTAAACCTAGACCTGCAAGGGTGAGGGTATAGCGATCAGGTAAAAGTTGAGTGTCAAAATCAATAAAGGTTAAGGCGATTAAAATATAAGTGAGTACGAGACCAAACAACATTTGGATTGTTGGGCCAAAGACAGCAACCACGGCCAAAGCACAAATGGTGGTCAGGAGTTCAATCGCAGGGTAGCGAATGCTGATCGGATTATGGCAAGTGCCACACTTTCCTCGTAGCAGGAACCAACTCATCACAGGGATATTTTGATACCAGTGTATGGCACTTTTGCATTTTGGACAGGTTGAGGCAGGCTTACTCAACGTGAGCTTTGTTTCATCAATAATTGGCTGCTCAGGATGAAGCAGAAGTTGGCAGTCGGTGCGCCATTCTTGTTCCATTATTTTTGGCGTGCGATAGATCACTACATTCAGGAAACTACCAATGCACAAACTAAAAACTCCAACGGCGAAATAAAGCGCCATTGGAGTATTGATAAGATAGGAAATTATTTCTTGCATTAAACCACAGAACCCATTTGGAAGATTGGTAAATACATGGCAATTACTAGGCCACCCACAAGTACACCCAAGACTGCCATGATGAGAGGCTCCATCATTGCCGTTAAGCCATCCACCGCATTATCGACTTCGTTTTCATAGTGAGTGGCAACTTTATCCAACATGGCATCGAGCGCACCAGATTCTTCACCAATCGCTACCATTTGTACTGCCATTGATGGAAATTTATTGGTGGCACGCATCGCGAATTGAAGTTGTTGCCCTGTTGCGACATCTTCTCGGATCTTCATCACAGCTTCTTCATAGACCACATTGTTGGTTGCACCCGCGGTAGATTCGAGGGCATCAATTAAGGGTACACCTGCAGCAAAGGTTGTCGATAGGGTGCGGCTATAGCGCGCGATAATCGCTTTATAGACTAAATCACCAAAAATTGGGGCTTTGAGGGCGGCTTTATCTAGCATGTCACGAAACTTTTTACTACGCTTTTTGGTTTCGAGTAAAGCGGTAATCACCACACCAACGACAATAATCAAAATGAACCAGTATTTCTGCATCCATTCAGACATATTTACCACCATTTGGGTGAATGCAGGTAAGTCTGCACCAAAGGAACTAAAGAGTTCTTGGAAAACAGGGACAACTTTGACCATCAAAATAATAGTCACGATCACAGCAACCACAACCACGGTTGCTGGGTATTTCATGGCTTTTTTAATTTTTTGCTTTAACAACTCACTTTTTTCTTTATAGACCGCTACGCGGTCCAGCATGGTCTCAAGCGCACCTGATTGTTCACCCGATTCAACCAATGAACAGAATAAGTTGTCGAAATATTGTGGATATTTTTTGAGTGCTCCCGCAAAGGTATTACCGCCTTCAACTTCACCTTTAATGCCGAGGACAACTTCACGCATAGATGGGTTTTCTAGACCTTCAGCCACAATTTCAAAGCCTTGAACCAGCGGTACACCCGCTTTCATCATGGTTGCGAGCTGTCGGGTGAAAATCGTGATGTCCAGTGTGGTCACTTTTTTCTTCATTATGCCTTCAAAAATATTCTTTTTCTTTTCTCGAATACTCTTGATGGTAATCCCTTGTTTGCGCAAAGTAACTTTGGCGAGGGCAAGATTACGTGCAGGCAATTCCCCTTTAATTTTTGCCCCTTTACGATCAATCCCTTCATAATTGAAGGTTGGCATCATCTGTGCTTTTTTGACAGCCATGCATTTATCCTTATTCTTTCAATATTTCAACTATTCGCTGGTTACACGATTCACTTCTTGTAAGGAAGTGACCCCCTGCATAACCTTGAGTAAACCTGAACGACGTAAATTGTTAAATCCTAATTTTGCAGATGCTTCAGCAATCTGTAAGGCATTGCCATCTTCCATAATAATTTTTGAAATTTCTGGCGTGACTTTCATAACTTCATAAATACCAACACGTCCTTTATAGCCTTCACGGCACTCAGCACACCCCACCGGTTGATAAACTTTGAAGTCTGGATCTTTGATATCTATGGAAGTAAAGCCCATTTCGAGCAAGCTTTGTTCAGGAATGTCGACAGCGGCTTTGCATTGGCTACATAAACGGCGTGCCAAACGCTGTGCAATCACTAAATTGACCGAGGTCGCAATGTTAAAAGATGGAACCCCCATATTACGTAAGCGTGTCAGAGTTTCAGGTGCACTATTGGTGTGGAGTGTCGACATGACCATGTGACCTGTCTGTGCAGCTTTAATTGCGATTTCAGCTGTTTCAAGGTCGCGAATCTCACCAACCATCACAATATCAGGATCTTGACGTAAGAAGGACTTCAGCGCAGCAGAGAAGGTGAGGCCGACTTTATTGTTCACATTGACCTGATTAATGCCTTCTAAGTTAATCTCAACAGGGTCTTCCGCAGTTGAAATATTGGTGTCTTCTTTATTTAGAATATTCAAACCTGTATACAGCGATACCGTTTTACCTGAACCTGTCGGGCCAGTAATTAACAACATGCCTTGCGGTTTGTCTAAAGCCTGCATAAATAGGTCTTTTTGATCTGGTTCATAACCTAAAGCATCAATCCCCAGCATAGCACTGGATGGATCGAGAATACGTAGAACCAGCTTTTCGCCAAATAAGGTTGGAAGTGAGTTGACACGGAAGTCGATGGCTTTGCTTTTCGACAGCTTTAATTTAATTCGGCCATCTTGCGGGACGCGCTTTTCAGAGATGTCCATTTGTGACATAACTTTTAAACGTGAGGCAAGACGAGTCGCCAGTTGTAGTGGTGGACTGGCAATATGACGCAGAACCCCATCTACTCGATAACGGACACGGTAAGATTTTTCATAAGGTTCAAAGTGCAAGTCTGATGCGCCCATACGAATCGCATCAATCAGTAATTTATTGATGTATTTGACGATCGGTGCTTCATCCCCTTGAGGCGAGTCATCTTCTTCGTCATTGGAGTTCTGATGGTCTTGCTCTAAGTCTAAATCAATATCTTCATCAGAAAATTCAAAGCTATCGGCTTGCGCGAAATTTTGTTCGATTAGTTTTTCAAGCTGAGGATGTTCAACAATAATCGCTTCAATGTTCATTTTAGAATTGAAACGAATCGCGTCCATTGCATCCATGTTGGTTGGATTGCTGGTGGCGATATAGAGGATATTGCCACGACGGTAAATCGGCAACATACGATGCTTGGTGATGAGTTTGTCTTCGACCAGATCTCGTAGAATTTGTACCGAATCATAGACACTTAAGTCAAAAACAGGCTCTCCAAACTCCAAAGAAATCGTCTCAGCGATCATTTGTGGGGAGAGTTTATAATTTTCAATTAGATAAGGAACGATGTCTTGCTGAGCCTTTTTTGCAGAGAGCATTGCCTGCTGCATATTTTCAGCAGTCATGCGTCCGTCTTCGACTAAGCGTCGAATGAAGCCTGTGAACTTAGGCAAACCATTTGATACTGACATTCCCCAGATCCTTAACTTCTCAATTGTTTATAATTGGTATCGTAAAATTATACTTTTGTTGCACAAAAATACCATATCTGAAAGTGTTGTCACCACCTTAATATCGATTAAAAGCATGAACTGGTCGTGATAGCAGGCGATTTTTTTACAAAAAGATGTCTTTATTTTCATTCGTATTATTTTGATTGCCGAAGAAATTCTAGAAGAAAACTATCTTTGAAAAATAAATACCGTGTAGAATGAGGCCGTTTTAATGAACTGTTTTGAATAGGGTGCTGTATGTCGGGTTCGACGATTAAGCCATGGGTTGTCGGCAATTGGAAGATGAACCCAATGCAGGCAGATGCCAAGCAATTGCTTCAAGAATTTAAACAGCTCTTGCAAGAGAATGAAATAGCAGAAGAAAAATGTAATATTGGGCTTGCGCCTGTGACGCTGGCTTTGACTTCAACGCAGGCTGAATTGGCGAATGCTGCACATTCAGTTTTTACTGTGGCGCAAGATGTTTCGCGTTTTGGCAACATGGGTGCATATACCGGTGAAGTGAGCGCAGAGCTGCTTAAAGATAGTCAAATTGAATATGTTTTGATTGGTCACTCAGAACGTCGTGAATATTTTGCTGAAAGTGCAGCAATTTTAAATGCGAAAGCCCAAAATGCCTTAAATGCGGGTTTAAAAGTCATTTACTGTGTCGGTGAAAGCTTAGAACAGCGTGAATCGGGTCAGGCAGAAGTAGTGGTTTTACAACAAATTTGCGATTTAGCCAGTGTGGTAACGGCAGAGCAGTGGCCTCATATTGTGATTGCCTACGAGCCGATTTGGGCCATTGGTACAGGAAAAACTGCTTCACCAGAAGACGCGCAAACCATGCATGCTAAAATCCGTGAAGGCCTCACGCAAATTACCAGTCATGGCGCGAACATGGCCATTTTATATGGTGGTAGTGTAAAAGCTGAAAATGCAGTAGAGTTAGCGGCCTGTCCAGATATCAATGGTGCACTCGTCGGTGGGGCATCTTTAAATGCAACGTCGTTTTATAAAATTGTCGAAGCATTTGCAAATACAAAATAATTAGGAGTTCAGCATGCAAACTTTTGTGCTGGTAGTACATATTATCTTAGCTGTGTTGATGATCGTGCTGATTTTGGTCCAGCATGGTAAAGGTGCAGATGCTGGTGCTTCGTTTGGTGGTGGCGGTGCTGCAACTGTATTTGGTGCATCAGGTTCAGGTAATTTCTTGACCCGATTGACTGCGGTTTTGACGGCCTTGTTTTTTATCACCAGTTTGTCACTTGCTGTGTTTGCCAAAAAGCAAACCACAGATGCCTATAGCTTAAAGTCAGTGCAAACGACAAGTTCTGCACCTGCACAATCGACTGAAACTTCGCCAGCTGCACCTAAAACAAGCGAATAATTGGAATTAGTCCTTTCTTTTTTGTGACGATGCTACTAGAATGCGTCACAGCTGCGGTGGTGGTGGAATTGGTAGACACGCTACCTTGAGGTGGTAGTGCTTTCGGGCGTGGGGGTTCAAGTCCCCCCTTCCGCACCAACTTATGAATCCAGAAGATTAAGTTGGTGTATGCAGCAAATTCTGTTGATGCGGGATGGAGCAGTCTGGTAGCTCGTCGGGCTCATAACCCGAAGGTCGTTGGTTCAAATCCAGCTCCCGCTACCAATCTTATTTTAGATGCAAACTAAAGTGAGTAACTTAATAATCATTAAGTTAGGAATATTTTTTGTGTTTTGTTGCGGGATGGAGCAGTCTGGTAGCTCGTCGGGCTCATAACCCGAAGGTCGTTGGTTCAAATCCAGCTCCCGCTACCAATCTTATTTTAGATGCAAACTAAAATAAGCAGTTTAAGTGATTAAATTGAATAATTTTTGCGTTTTGTTGCGGGATGGAGCAGTCTGGTAGCTCGTCGGGCTCATAACCCGAAGGTCGTTGGTTCAAATCCAGCTCCCGCTACCAATTTGATTTAGGTGCAACTAAATCAGAGCAGGTACGAAGTATTTAGATTGAAAAATAGTTCATATTTGTATATAATTTTTGCACGTTGATGCGGGATGGAGCAGTCTGGTAGCTCGTCGGGCTCATAACCCGAAGGTCGTTGGTTCAAATCCAGCTCCCGCTACCAAGTTTCTAAAAAGAGGCTCACAACAAGGTGGGCCTTTTTGCACAGTGGATATTAATTTTCTGTGCAATAATTGGGGCGATTACGCCCTTTTTTATTGGCTATCGTGTAGTGTCGATGTGAGCCGGATACGGTGAAAGTCAAAGTGTCATGTTCCACTACTACTATAGTTTGTATCGGCTTGTAGTGGTCTGTTTCGGCCATTGAATCGCACAAAAATGACGAGAGTAAATGAAGCTATCAAATAAAACTCAAGCACTCCAAGACTTAATTGCTCCTGCAGTGCAAGCCTGTGGTGTTGATCTTTGGGGGATTGAATTCCTTCCTCAAGGAAAACGTTCTTTATTGCGCATTTATATCGACAAAGCTGTCGACGAAAATGCAGAACCCATCATCAATGAAGATGGTGAAGAAGAGCAGGGCCGTGGCATCGGCGTACAAGACTGTGTACGTGTGACCCAGCAAGTCGGCGCAATGATGGATGTCCATGATCCAATTTCAGGTGAATATGCACTTGAAGTGTCATCTCCGGGTTGGGATCGTCCATTTTTCCAACTTGAACAATTACCTGCATATATCGGTCAACAGATCGCTTTTCGTTTGATCAGTGCGGTCGATAACCGTCGTAAATTCCAAGCTAAATTGGTTGCTGTAGATCTTGAAGCTGAAATGATTCAAGTCGAAGTGGAAAAGCAACAGGTGCTTGAAATCGATAGTAATAATATTGATAAAGCCAATTTGGTCTATCAAGATTAATTCATTTAATAAATAAGAATCTGAACGAATAGGTGGCTTATGGCACGTGAAATTCTTACCGTAGTTGAAACGGTTAGTAATGAAAAAGGTGTACCTCGTGAAGCGATTTTCGAAGCCTTAGAACAAGCGCTTGTTGCTGCGACTAAAAAGAAATTTTACGAAGGAACAAACTCTGAAGAAGCTCAGCTTCGTGTAGAGATTGATCGTAAAACGGGTGAATACAGCACTTTCCGTCAATGGGAAGTGGTTGCGGATGAAGATCATGAAATGCCAGCATGTCAAGATGCGATTTCAGATGTTGATCCTGCACAATGGTCGATTGGTGATATTCGTGAGCTTGAAGTGCCTTCAATTGACTTCGGTCGTATTGCTGCGCAAATTGCAAAACAAGTGATTGTCCAAAAGATTCGCGAAGCTGAACGTGCGCTGATTGCAGATGCCTACGAGTCTAAAGTGGGTGAGTTGATCTACGGTGAAGTGAAAAAGCAAACCAAAGATGGCTTTATCATTGACTTAGGTGACAATGCTGAAGCGTATCTTGCACGTGAAGAAATGATTGCAAAAGAAATTTTGCGTCCGAAGCAACGTGTAAATGCGATTTTGTTTAATGTGAACCGTGAAGGTCGTGGTGCACAATTACAATTGTCACGTGCCAAGCCTGAAATGCTCATCGCTTTGATGAAGAAAGAAATTCCTGAAATTTCTGAAGAAATCATTGAGATTAAAGCGGCAGCGCGTCAACCTGGCGTTCGTGCTAAAATTGCTGTGAAAACCAATGATCATCGTATTGATCCAGTGGGTGCATGTATTGGTATGCGTGGTACACGTATCCAAGCAGTTCAGCAAGAATTGAACGGTGAGCGTATTGATGTTGTTGTATGGTCTGATGATCCTGCGCAGTACATTGCGAGTGCTTTAGAGCCAGCAGATGTATCGGGTATTGTGATTGATGAAGAAGAACGTACAGCGGACATTATTTTCGCAACTAGCGATCAATTAGCGCGTGCGATTGGTTCACAAGGTCAAAACGTACGTTTAGCCTCTGAACTGACAGGCTACAAACTCAACATGATGCTTGAAGATGAGTATCATGCTCGTCAGCAAAATGAAGCACAACAATACTTAGACCTATTTGTATCGCGTCTAGATATTGAAGAAGATTTGGCAATGGCATTGGTTGAAATGGGCTTTACTTCTTTAGAAGAGATTGCTTATGTTCCAGCTGAAACATTTGACGAAATCGAGCTAGATGCTGAAGTTGTTGAATTACTTCAAAGTCGTGCCAAAGAAGTTACATTGGCTGATGCATTACAGCAGCAAGAAAACATCCAAGATCCAAGCGCGGAACTCGTTGCAATGGAAGGGATGACGCAAGAGATTGCTTATGCACTTGCAGCACGTGGTGTCATCACAATTGATGACTTGGCTGACCAAGCGACTGACGATATTGCTGATATTGAAGGTCTGGGTACAGAGAAAGCGGGTCAACTTATTATGAAAGCGCGCGAATCATGGTTTAACTAGGAGATCTACATGACGGATAAGACGATACAAGAGTTAGCTCTCAGTGTGAACCGCCCTGTTGAGAAGCTCCTAGAGCAGGTTCGTGATGCTGGTTTACCACAGCGTAAATCGGACGATATAATCTCTACTGAACAACAAGATGCCCTCGTGCACCATTTGAAGAAAATTCATGGTCAAGACGATGGTCAGGCAGGAAAAATCACGTTGAAACGTAAAACGACCAGTACCGCTAAAGTAGCGAGTACATCAGGTAAGGCAAAAACGATTAATGTAGAAGTTCGCAAGAAACATACATTTACCAAGCCAGATCCAGAACAAATTAAAGCGGAAGCTTTGGCAAAAGCGCAAGCTGAGCAACAAGCTCGTGCGAACGTTCAAGCTATGGTTGAACCAAAAGCTGAAACTCCAGTAGTAAATAAAGCGGCTGCAAACTTTGAAGCGATGCGTGCTGCTGCAAAGCAAGAAACGACGAAGCAAGAAGTAGCAAAAGCTGCGGTAGTTGTGAAGCGTAAATCAAACAATAAGCCTGTGGTTAAAGCACAAGTTAAAGTTGTTGAAACACCTGAACAGAAAAAAGCACGTGAAGCTCAAGCCGCTCAATTAAAAGCGACTGAAGAAGCAGCACGTCGTAAGGCAGCTGAAGAAGCGCAGCAACGTACACTTGAACAAATGCGTCAAATGGCATCTAAGTATTCAAACGAAGATGCAACTGCGACCATTCGTGTAGTGGATGATTCTCCACTTGCTGCGGGCCTGGTTGGTCAAGCATATGAAGACTCATTTGCGAAAGAAGACCGCGAAATCAAACGTGGTACCAATACGCCAGCTACACGCGCACCGAAGAAAGGTGGTCGTCGTGGTGAAGAGCAATCTTTCCGTGATAACTCGCATAAACGTGGTTTGAAAACAAGCTCTGCAAACAAGCATGGCTTTGAAAAACCGGTTAAAAAGCAAGTTTATGATGTTGAAATTGGTTCAACCATTGTGGTTGCTGACTTGGCTGCAAAAATGGCAGTTAAGGTACGTGAAGTAATTAAGTCACTCATGAAAATGGGTGAGCTTGTGACTCAGAACCAAGCGATTGACCAAGAAATTGCAGCATTAATCGTAGAAGAAATGGGCCATAACCCAGTTCTTGTATCGGATACGCAAGCAGAAGATAACTTACTTGAAGCAGCAGAAGAAGCACGTGGCGCTCAAACGACTCGTCCTCCTGTTGTGACCATTATGGGTCACGTTGACCATGGTAAGACATCGTTACTTGACCGCATTCGTCGTTCAAAAGTGGCAGCTGGTGAAGCGGGTGGTATCACTCAGCACATCGGTGCGTACCATGTTACGACTGATAAAGGCATTATCACATTCTTAGATACTCCGGGACACGCAGCATTTACTGCAATGCGTTCACGTGGTGCGAAATCGACAGACATCGTGGTATTGGTGGTTGCAGCAGATGATGGTGTAATGCCACAAACAGCTGAAGCGATTGATCACGCACGTGCTGCAGGTACGCCAATTATTGTTGCAATCAACAAGATGGATAAAGAATCTGCTGATCCAGATCGCGTATTGAATGAATTGACTGTGAAAGAAATCGTGCCTGAACAATGGGGCGGTGACGTTCCTGTTGCAATGGTTTCAGCACATACAGGTCAAGGTATTGATGAGCTTCTAGATATTATTTCAATTCAAGCTGAATTACTTGAGTTGAAAGCATCTGAAGAAGGTGCTGCTCAAGGTGTCGTGATTGAAGCACGTGTAGACAACAGCCGTGGTGCGGTAACGTCTATCCTTGTTCAAAACGGTACATTGAAAGTAGGTGACCTTGTTCTTGCCGGCGCATCTTACGGTCGCGTACGTGCGATGACAGATGAAAACGGTAAACGTATTCAATCTGCTGGTCCTTCAATTCCGGTTGAAATTCTAGGTCTACCTGAAGCGCCAATGGCGGGTGATGAAGTTCTTGTTGTGAATGACGAGAAAAAAGCACGTGAAGTTGCCGATGCGCGTATGGATCGTGAACGTCAAAAACGTCTTGAGCGTCAAAGCGCAATGCGTCTTGAAAATATCATGGCGTCTATGGGCAAGAAAGATGTGCCTATCGTCAATGTGGTATTGAAAACTGATGTACGTGGTACATTGGAAGCATTACACGTTGCTCTTGCTGACCTTGCAACAGACGAAGTTAAAGTCCGTGTTATTGGCTCAGGTGTTGGTGCGATCACCGAATCTGACGTGACACTGGCTGAATCTTCTGAAGCGGTACTTCTTGGCTTTAACGTACGTGCGGATAACGCAGCGCGTCAAAAAGCGGATGCTGACGGTATCGATATTCGTTACTACTCAATCATTTATCAATTGATTGATGATGTGAAAGCAGCGATGAGCGGTAAGCTTGCGCCTGAGCACCGTGAAACAATTCTGGGTGTGGCTGAAGTGCGTGAAGTGTTCCACTCAAGTAAGTTTGGTGCAGCAGCAGGCTGTATGGTACTTGAGGGTATGTTACACCGTAATAAACCAATTCGTGTCCTTCGTGATGACGTGGTTGTGTTCCAAGGTGAGCTTGAGTCACTTCGTCGCTATAAAGAAGTGGTTGAAGAAGTTCGCGCAGGTATGGAATGTGGTCTTGCGGTTAAAGGTTATAAAGACATCAAAGAAAAAGACAAGATCGAAGTCTATGATGTTCAATTGATCAAACGGAGTCTTTAATGGCGGGTAGTCAACGTCTTAAGCGCATGGCGGATACAGTGCAACGTGAGTTGTCTGAACTAATTCGCCAAGAGTTGAAAGATCCACGCTTAGGTGGTCTCGTGACCATCTCTGCGGTGAAGGTTAGTCCAGACTTAGGTTATGCTGAAGTATATGTGACTGTGATGGGCCGTGAGCTTGGCGATGAGCAAAGTGAAGCAGCCAATAAAGAAACCCTAGATGTGCTGAACAAAGCATCTGGTTTCTTACGTCACGAACTCGGCCGTCGTATTAAGACACGTATTACACCGCGTTTGCGTTTCCATTACGATAAAACCAATGCATATGGTAACTATATGTTTGGCCTGATTGCTGAAGCAGTAAAGGATTTACCCGCTGACGAAGCAAACAAAGATGATGAATAATTCAGTCTAACTGAATTAAAAAGCCACCTTCGGGTGGCTTTTTTTATGCGGAGTCATGGCTAGAGCAAGATCAGGATTTGAAATGCGTTACACAGGATTATGGTGGGGAATAGAGGGTTGAGCTTTTAGGGATTATTTTGACCATCAAGTTGTTGTGGATTGATATGGGCAATGATTTACAAGGGGGTACATTTTGATTATTTTAATTTTTGAGAAGCTCGAGTATTACGCAGATTGATCAGTCCATCTGTGTTGGTCAATGTACTGGATGTGACACTATCTAATACGTTTGAACATTACCATCAGTACAATGTTCAAATTAGCGCAACACCACTATGTCAATGCTGAAGCGCTAGAAATTATTTATTTTTATATCTTTAAGGATACAAATGTTTAAAGACGATGTTCAGTGTCTTCATGCTTATTGCTAAAAGCTCTGCGGCGGGTACGTTGCCAAGGCAGTGGACGGTTGAGTGCTTCTGGAACGTCACCACTCAGCGAGCGTAAGCGCAAATGTAGCGCCGCTTGCGCCATCAAATTTGCCGATACAGGTGCAGTTAAGAAGGCAAACAGCGTTAATAACAGCTCAGCAAAACCAAAGCGTCCTTGAAATGCAGAATAGATCATTGCCGCGATCAAGAAGCTCCCTAAGCCTAAGGTACTTGACTTGGTTGGAGCGTGCAGGCGCATGAATAAATCGGGCAGGCGCACCATTCCAATCCCTCCGACCAGCATGAAGAAAGTGCCGATCATGAGAAAAATGGAGACTAAAATTTCCATCGTAAGTTGCATCGATCTTGCTCCTAGTCAATCACATGACCTGAGGTGAAGTAGCGTGCTAAAGCGGCTGTAGAGACAAAGCCGAGCATCGCAACCAAAAGAGCACCTTCAAATAATGAAGTGCTGGCCCAGTAAATGCCTAAAATAATAATGAGGCAGATTGCATTTAAAAAGAGTGTATCGAGTGCTAAGAGTCGGTCTACAATCGATGGGCCGATGATTAAGCGAATTAAGCACAGCAACATTGAAATAGTGACGGCGATTAAACAAATCCCGAGGGCATAAGGCAAAATAGTCATGCTTTGTCTCCTGCTTCGACGCCAAAAATTTGCATCAACGGTTTTTCATAACGCGCTTTGATATTTTCAATCTCGGCATTTTCATCATCGGTGCTGAGGGCGTGAACTAAAATGTCCCCACGATCTTGATCGATGCCTGCTGAAACAGTGCCTGGTGTGGTGGTAATAATCATCGCCAGTAAGGTGTTTACTTCCTCATGTTGTGTTTCCAGCGGAACGCGAAACCACTTGGGTTGTAGACGATCAATTGGGCCGAGGACCAATTTAGCCACTTGAATATTCGACACCACAATGTCGTATAACACCACAAAAAATAGCTTCACCGCCGCTTTCCATTCAATATTTGGAGTATACTTAATGAATGGTCTGATCAAACTCGGAATAAAAATAGCCAGTAAAAATGCCATCACTAAGCTGGCTGCATCGACACTATGTGCCAACATCACCCAGCTCAGCGCAACAATCACCGAGACAAAAGGGTGGGGTAACCAACGTTCCAAAAACGACGTTTTTTTCATGTTTAAGGCTCCACCATCGGTTGTAGGCTTTCAGCATCGGGATTCACTTCAGCCTGTTGTTGCTGTTGCATTTGGCGTTTTTTGTATTCGGAAATATGCTCGCCTTCCAGTGTTTCTTCTGAAATTAAATATGGAATCAAATGTGCATTTGGATCCACGCGTTCGCCACCATATTTGGTTTCAGGTAAATTTTCGCTGTCGAAAGGTTGTACGCTAATGGTTTGCCCATGCTCATCAGTTTTGAGCAAAGTCTGTTCATAGAGCACATTATTTTGGATTTGCTCAGCCGTTTGGTAAGTGTACTTTTGAATTGGACCTGCAAATACCATATAAGCCATTAAACCTACCAACAATAGATAGATGGTTTTGTCATTGCGCTTCGGCGCTTGTTCAGGCAAAGCTTGGTACGCGGCATAAGCAGCTTCATCAGGGTTGTCTTCTGGTTTAGTTGCGCGCCAAAAAATCACGAAACCCACACGTGTAAACGCAATAATACTCAATAAGCTCACCACTAAAACGGTCACAATAATCAGCAATTGATATGGTGAGTGTGCGGTGGCTTGGAGAATAAATACTTTGCCCAAGAAACCACTAAAGGGTGGTAAACCTGCCATCATCAAGGCAATGGTGAAATAGGTTAACGCCACCACCTTATGCTGTTTCATTTGTGGTGCAATTTTAAAATGGTCTTTAAATTCACCACGTTGAGAGGTAATCCAACCACTTAAAATATAGAAAGCTGCCGCAATAATGGTACTGTGCACCAAATAATACAGTGCCGCTGCCCATGCCAAGGTATTGAACAGGGAAATGGCGATTAAAATCGTGCCCACAGAAGACAAAATCATAAAGCCAATGAAACGACGTAAGCGTTCCGCACCCATTGCACCAATCACACCATAGACTGAGGTAATTAAGCCAATCGGCAATAAAATGTATTGCAGGATTTCACGGCTAATTGCATCGTCAAATACGGTGCCATTAACACGTAAAATGGCATAAATACCGACTTTTGTCATGATGGTGAACAGGGCTGCTACAGGAGTGGTTGCAACCGCATAGGTTTTCGGTAGCCAAAAACCGACAGGTAGCATGGCTGCTTTAATGCCAAAGACTGTAAACAACAACAGCCCGCCAGCAACCGCGATACGATGTTGATCGCCTTCTAATAGAGGCATCAGACGTGCAACATCCGCCATATTGAGGCTGCCGACGCTGCCGTAAATCATGCCAAGGCCAATCAGAAATAGGGCTGATGCCAACAAGTTAATGGTGACATAGTGAATGCCGAGTTGAAAACGCGCTTTGCCTTGGCCATGCAGTAACAAAACATAAGAGGCCATCAACAAAATTTCAAAGAATACGAACAGGTTAAATAAGTCGCCTGTCAGGAAGGCACCGGTTAGCCCCATCAGTAGGAAATGGCACATGGCATGGAAATAACGGCCACGTTCATCCCATTCTTTACTGGCGAACCACATCACTGGAACAGCTAAGCCGTAGGTTAAAACCAGCATCAGGGCAGACAGTTGGTCGAGGACCAAAACAATACCAAATGGTGCAGCCCATTCACTCAGGTTATAAACACTGATTTGCCCAGAGCTGGCAAAGATCAGATAGTTGACCGCTGTAAATAAGCCCAACAGGCCAGAGGTATAACTGATGCCTCGACGCCACGGTTGTCGCCAGTCTTGTGCTAAAGAACCTGATCCTGGATTACCCAATAACACCAAAATAAAGGCGGTAATGGCAGGAATTAAAATACTAAAAATTGGGGTGTGTTCGGTCCAAAATTGGATGAGGTCATTCATTATGGCTCATCCTCACGTGGGTCAATTTGTGGTATTTCTTCTTTAGAGTCAACGTGGTCGGTTCCTGTTTCATAACGACTGCGTAAAGCCAGTTGTACAATAAACGCCGTGGTAGCAAAGCCAATCACAATCGCGGTTAACACCAAGGCTTGTGGCAAAGGGTCAGTGGCTTTGCTGGCTTCCGTGAGTACCGCGGGTGCATTAAGTTGAAGTCGCCCCATGGCAAATAAAAATAAATTGACGGCATAACCAATCATGGCCAAGCCAAGTACCACAGGGAAGGTACGGGCACGCAAAATCAGATAGATGCCTGTGGCAGTCAACAGACCAATAGCGGAGGCAAGTAACAGTTCTAAACTAATCATATTAATCCCCCTTTGGTACTGGACCAGACATACTAGAGTGACGCGAGTCCCCAAGTACTGAAATAAGTAGCATGGTTGCACCCACAACCGTGATATAAACCCCGACATCGAACAGTGCAGCTGTCGCTAGGTGCATTTCGCCTAAAATTGGTGGCGACACATAAAAGTGTGCACTGGTGAGGAAGGGACGTCCCCAGAACCATGCGCCTAAGCCTGTTAATCCTGCAATGACCAGACCTGTTCCAATCCAGATTTCATACAAACGACCAGACTTGGCTTTGAGCAGTTGTTCTGCATGATCCTGACCGAGTGCCATGTACTGAATAATCAAGGCCAAAGCGGTAATTAGACCTGCGATAAAACCGCCCCCAGGCAGATTGTGCCCACGCAGGAAGATATACAGGCTGACCACCAAGGCAATCGGTAAAATCCAAGATGCAGTGATACGAAGCATCAATGGCGATGGATTAAAACGGTAACTGAGACCTTGGGTCATAGTCGTGCCGTGGGTACGCATACCATCCATTAGGCACAGCGCGCCAATGCCTGCAATGCCGAGGACTGTAATTTCACCGAAGGTATCGAAACCACGGAAATCGACCAAAATCACGTTGACCACGTTGGTACCGCCGCCTAATGGAATCGACTGCTGCATGAAGAACCATGAAATGGAGTTGTGATCACGGGTCAAGATGAGCCATGTGATCCATGCAATGCCGAGCCCGCCGCCAATCGCAATCAGGGCATCTCGCCAACGGCGTGAGACACTCGACTCATAGGGAGTGAGTTGTGGTAAAAGTGATAAACTCATCAATAACAGTACGGTGGTGACCACATCGACGGTGATTTGTGTCAAAGCCAAATCAGGTGCAGAGAAGCAGATAAAGACCATAGTCACGACTAAACCAATCGCGCCACTGATCAATACTGCTTTAATCCGTTCGTGGTGGAACCACAACATCATCCAGCACGAAGAGAATAACAGTAGCCATAGTACGACCGCTAAAGCAGGGGCATGGGTGAGTTCACGGGTACCTGTGGTTAGCCCTTGTCCTAAAAATGGAAGTGAGACTATGGCAATACTGAAGATCACAATCCAAAGAATATAGCTTTGTAATTTACCGTTTTCAGTCAATCGTTTAAATTTGCGCGAGTTGAGCAGGAGTGACTTCAAGAATAAGTCAAAGGCAACTCGACCTTGTAGACGACCTAAATATGGATCGAGATCAATTTCTCGAATTTTGCCACCCTTCGCTAGACTGAAATAGAAAATCAGACCGCCAATCGACGCAATCACGCTCATCAATAAAGGCATGTTAAAACCATGCCATAGGGCAAGATGTGCACCTTCAAAGTCCATCACTTGGGTGCTGGCGCGTGCTGTGCTGTTGACGATGTTTTCAACCAAAAGGGCAGGGAATAAGCCGACTAAAATACACAAAATCGCCAGTAAAGTGGCCGGTGCACGCATGCCCAACGGCGGCTCATGCGCATCTTTGTTGGGAACTTGCTTGCCCACTGGGCCATCGAAGAAAACCCCATGTACCAAACGCACAGAATAAGCGACTGCAAAAATCCCCGCCAGTGTCGCGACAATCGCCGAGCAGATGAGCACAGGACCAGACAGATTGCTAAGCAGTTCAGTAAAGAACATTTCTTTAGATAAGAAACCGTTGGTCAAGGGCACGCCGGCCATTGATGCTGCAGTGACCATCGTCAAAGTGGCCGTATAAGGCAACAGTTGCCATAACCCACTAAGCTTACGTAAATCACGTGTGCCTGACTCATGATCGATAATACCTGCGATCATGAACAGCGCTGCTTTAAAGGTGGCATGGTTAATAATATGGAAAATAGCCGCAGCCACAGCCAATGGTGATCCGATCCCCAAGAGACACATGATCAAGCCGAGATGACTGATGGTTGAATAGGCCAATAAACCTTTCAGGTCTTCTTTAAATATGGCAAAAAACGCAGCCATACACAGGGTAAATAGGCCAATAAAGGTGACCAAATTGTGGAACAGTGCCGCACCCGCAAAAATGGGTAACAGTCGTGCCACCAAGAAAATACCCGCTTTTACCATGGTTGCTGAGTGCAAATAAGCAGACACGGGGGTCGGAGCTGCCATCGCGTTGGGTAACCAAAAATGGAATGGAAATTGCGCACTTTTGGTAAAAGCACCGAGTAAAATCAGCAGCAACGTAGGAACAAATAAAGCATGACTTTGAATTTGTGCTGTCATCGTCAAGATTTGATCAATCTCGTAGGTGCCTGTGATTTGGCCGAGCAAGATGAAACCACCTAGCATGGCTAATCCGCCCATACCCGTAATGGTCAATGCCATTCGTGAGCCACGTTGCGCCGCGTCGTAATTGCTCCAATAACCGACCAACAGAAAAGATGAGATACTGGTCAACTCCCAAAAAACGAGGAGTAAAATTAAATTATTGGAGAGTGAAATTCCAAGCATGGCTGCCATGAACAACATGAGCAGTAGATAGAGCTTATTGAGAGAGTTTTTTGGGCCTAAATAAAAATAGGCATAAATATAAATGAGCGTTCCGATGCCACTAATGAGTAAGGCAAAGAGGAGGCCTAATGCGTCTAGACGGAAGCTGAAGTCAATTCCAAGCTGCGGCAACCATGACCACGACTGCGTAATGACAGCGCCATTAAACACCTCTCGTGCTTGGGTCAGTAATAAGCCTAAACTTGTCATACTGACCCCAACAGCTGCGAAGGCGGTTAGCCTACGTGAGCTCTGCTTCAGTAATGAGACAAGGGTTGTGCCAAGTATTAACGGTAACAATATAATAATCGGTAGCACACTCGTTTCCATTGTCGTGAATAGGTCAAAACCTATTGGTGAATCTCATCTTTCAAGGATTACAGGACTGCAAAGAGCAGCCCAAGAGTCTCAATCTTGAAAGCCAATGTGAAATTTAAAAATAATGAAGTTGTGTTGCGCAACTCATGAAGCGTTATAGCAAAATCCGATTTCAGTTAGAAATTTGCAAGTAAAACCGATCATATAACATGACTAAAACAACATCAATCTTTTTTGCGCTGACGCAAAACATTATACGCGTGATGGTTGTTTCTTGGTGGATGGCAGGTACTTTCTCAGTGCAAGAAATGTAAAAAAGCGACCGTTGGTCGCCTGTTTTTGAGGGTTGAAATAGATATGCTTATGAAGCAGGCTAAGTTAATGGATTTGCCGATGAAGCATCATCTTCAGCACTGAGTAAAGCAATCAAATGCTGTTGCTGTTCGGGAGAGAGTTGCTGTTGAATCTGTGTGAATAATTCAGCCACACTTAAATCTTGGGGTTCAGCCGCAATCGGTTCGATAGTTCCACTCGTTGCTTCATGATTGGCAAGGTTTTGGTAAATCACATCGAACTGATGTTGCAGTGGTTCGAGTTGGATCGGACTTAATTGCTTATTTTCCAGTTTGAGGCATTGAAACTCACTGGCTTGTTCCAGCAACTCACTTCGGTTGCCTGAGGCAATAATTTGTAGTCGAGGAAAAGCCTGATTTAAACGTTTTAAAATGACTTGCGCCATATTTTGATCCAGTTGATGATCAATTGAATCAATCAACAGCACACCGTCACCTTCTAAACACGGAAACAGGCTCTCAGGATTGAGTAAGCATAAACGTCGCACAATATCACCAATGAGTGCTACCCAGTTGCGAATACTATTGGACAGCTGTTGATAGAGCATACTGTTGCCATGGTAGTGCACCATCAGTTGTAACTTGGGATGATATTGCAGATAAAGATCTTCTATTTCGGGCAGAACGGTTGCTAACGCTTGCTTGAGTGCTTGTAGGCTGGGCGACTGGATATGTGCTTGAGCCTGAGCCAGTTTATAGCTTAAGGGAATATCGGGTGGCATACTTTTGGGCTGATGCAATATCGTTTGTAAAAACTGTGCAGTTTGCGCATTTTCAATATCGCTGATTTCACGAAACCACTCAAAGAAACGCGCAAAGGTGGTATAGGGAATAGCTGAAATTTCATAGGCATGTGCATGTTGGAAAATCAGGGGATTATTCTTGCTGAGAATATTCATCTCATTGACAAAACGTTCCGCAGGATAATACGCAATCAACGGTAAACCTTGCAGAGGATCTTGTAACGTTGCCTGCTGATATAGATTGACCAGTTGTTCGAGTTCTAATGTTTCAACTCGACTGATGCCAATGCCTTGTTGGTTTAAGGTTTTGTAGAGTTGCCATGTATAGGGTTCGGGCGCAGTATCGGCTGCCGTAGGTTTGAGAGCATACAGCTCAGCGGGTACAGCAACTTGAATATCAATTTTGGACTGTAGGCGGTTCAGCATAATGTCGTGATCTAACATCACCACACCTGCAGAGCGTAAATCTTTATAACGGGCCGCAAACCAAGTCAGAGCCTGATAGCTAAAACGTAAGATTGAGGTCTTGCCTGAGGCTTGATCGCCTAAAATTAAAGTGACGGGTTTATCGTGATAGGAAAAATCGACTTTAAGGTCAGCAAAATGCAGGATGTGTTTCAGGTGAATCGATTGAATTTTCATAGAACACCCGTAGCGGTTGTGACTATTTTTACATTCGACTATCCAACAACTTTACGTAATGAGCTTGGCATTTGTTTTTTCAGCTGTTGCATCAGATCGTAAATGTGATGGATATTTAAACTTACTTTAGCACGTGTACAGGCCACGTAAAGCAGTCTTAACTCTTCATCACTAATTTTATGGTCTTTGTCATTGACCTTAAACTGATAATCATCTTCGATGTGAACGCGGTTCCACTCTAAGCCTTTGGCTTTGTGTGCGGTGGAAATAATATAATCCGCTTGTTCAATCGGCGTAATCTTCGCGAGGGCTTTTTTGAGTGGATCGGTGCCATGATCATCTACCAATTTTACTAAAGGTTTGATGTCACTGCCGTCATTGGTTTCGCAATATTCATGTACATCATGCCAAGAATTAAACCAGGCCAGTTCAGGCACATCGGTGACGCGCTTACCTTGTTTAAGCATTGCTGCGGCATCGACAAAGCGGTTCAGTTTGACATGGTCGGCTTGTAAGCTGACTTTGTCGCCATGGACCAATCCTGAGAGCAGCAATTCCATGGCGCGCGCATTGGTGCGACACAAAATCGCATCGCGCATTTTGGTATGAGGTTTGTTGACCACTTTGGAGTTGAGCAGAGGGTTGCCCATGAGTGGCACGGTTTCATTCAAGGCGCCTAAAATAGCATTGGCATGCAATGCAATCTCTTCACCAAAACGGAACGAGGTGGTGAGACGTGACTCAGGCAAAGGCAGTTGTTGCATGGCATTGACTGCGCCGCGCCATGCATAAATTTGTTGGTGTGCATCTCCGACATAGATCACTTGTGTATTGCGCTGTTTCAGTAAGATGCCCAACATCAGCGGATCGGCATCTTGTGCCTCATCAAACAACACATAGTCACTTGGGATATTGGGTTCAGACAACGCCCACAGTTTTAAATAAATATCATGACCAATCCCAGCCTGATGGTTGGGATCGATGGACTCTAACCAACGTCGTTCAATGGCAGGGTAGAGGTGCTTTTGTAGTGAATCGATATCATCGGGATGTAACCAGCTCGGTGCTTGTAAATGTCGCGGTGCTGGGTACTGAGAACTGGTTGAGCAGAAGTGACTCACGGCATTCGCCACAAGGCTGGCCAAGCGTGATGGCATCAACACATATTTTTCATAACGTCCGCCCATCATCCGTCTTAAAGTGATGGGTTCAAGGCGGTATTCTTTGGCAATAAAACTCGGACTTAAACGAGGCAGACGAAGTTTGTCAGTCACTCCACGTGGAACACTGCGAAAAGCAAGCGAGTGGAAGGTTCGGCAGTCGACATTGCCATGAAACTTCGTTTGCGCTTCGCTGGCAATGGCTTTGTTGAACGCCAAATACATGCCTCGTCTTTGCGGCATGGCATCGCTAATCATTTGCAGTGTGGTGGTTTTACCTGTGCCTGCATAGGCAATCACTTTAAACGATTTGCCCAGACGCGCGTTATCAATGGCAATGGCTTGCTCATAAGTCGCGCTCGGTTTGATGATATTCGACACAGGCAATAAACTTAGTGGCTGCGGTTGGCTTTTTCAAGCAAACCAGAAAGCCCTTGACGACGTGCCAATTCATTGAGAACCACTTGAGGATCTAAGTCGAAATAACCTAAAACCACAATAGTATGGAACCAAAGATCCGCCACTTCATAGATCAAATCATTTTTATGATCTTCATTGGCTTCAGACTTAAAGTCTTTCGCGGCAATCACAGTCTCGATGGCTTCTTCACCGACTTTTTCTAAAATTTTGTTGAGACCTTTGTGATACAGCTTTGCAATATAAGATGAGTCTGGATCTGCTGCTTTACGCTCAGCCATCATTTGGCCGAGGTAGGACAAAACTTCAACTTGCTCAGACTGCGCCGTTGAGGTATTCATTGCCAATGTATGTGGGTTGGTTGATTTTTCACCATAAATCGCGTTCGGGTCTTTGAGCTGTGCATCCACAATTTCCCAGCCATTTGGCGTGAGTTTACGATAGAAGCATGATTCACGCCCTGTGTGACAGGCAATCCCGCCGTGTTGTTCAATTTGCAGCACGATTACGTCGGCATCGCAGTCGAGACGAATTTCATGTACGGTTTGAAAATGCCCAGATTCTTCGCCTTTGTGCCATAACTTGTTGCGTGAACGAGAGAAATACACGGCTTGGTTTTTCTCAGCCGTCAAAGCCAAAGCTTCACGGTTCATCCATGCAACCATCAAGACACGTCCCGTTTGGTGATGCTGTGCAATGGCAGGGACTAAACCTTGTTCGTTAAATTTTACTTCATCGAGCCATTGCAAATTGTTCATAAGATTTCACCAAGCGAATAAATATTGAGAGTGCTACGATGTTAACGTAGCGCGCTATAGTCTACGTGATTTAAACAGAATAGAGGAGAAACTTTCTACAGTTATCTCACAGCGGCTTAATTGATGTATTTTAGAAATTCATCTATCACTCACCCATCCAAAGCAGATGGCGATGATTGACGTCGCATTCTACACAGAATGATTGTTTTGTTTTGCAATATCCCGATAGTTCATTTGACTGAACATGCCTAATTTTAAACCTGAAATCGTCACCGCCATTTCTTTACGGAAATAGGGAATTCGATACATCCAAGCAAAGCTAAAATCACGTAAACCACCTGCCCACCATAGGTCAGATTGGTAAAGTGGTGTGAGTAAACGACTTAAAAATTGATAGAAAGCTGTCGAACTTTGACGGTGTTGATGATACGTTTGCCAGAGTTGGACATAATCAAGGGCTTCATTTTTTCTTGCGCTTTGAACCGCTTGCCCCAAAGCCCATGCATCTAAAAGGGCCATATTTGCACCTTGCCCCAGTTGTGGACTCATGGCATGTGCTGCATCACCCATGACACCAATACGACCCTCACCAAACTTAGACAGTACTACATCACGATAATTTGCCGTCAACCATTGTGATTTTTGTTCAGGCTGGGCAATGACTTGTTCTAACCAATCCGCAGCAGGTTTCCAACGCTTAGACACTTGGTTTAACCAGTCAGAATGCGCTTGTGAATTGTGTAGAAAACTATTCAGTTGATGGCTTGGAAGACTCCAAAACACACTCGATAGTCTTTGCTTGGGTTCATGTGGCACTGTACCGGTCGGTAAGATGCCCATCATCATTTTAGAGCGATCATGAAACTGATGTAAAATTTCTGTATCTAATTCAAGGCATTCGGGAACAATTGTCCATTTGGCTCCCCAAGGATAAGCTTGATCAACCTTCACCCATTTTTTCGGTCTTAAGAGGCTGCGTGCGCCATTGGCAATGATCACAGCATCAAAAGCTTGATCAAATGATTCACCATCTTTTGTACCCGAAACCCGAACTTGATTGGATGTTTCTTTTAATTTTTGAATGTCGGTATTCATTTGCCAAGTAATGAGTTCGGAATATTCACGGCATTTATTTTCTAAAACATGACATAACGTTGCTCGATGGATACCGACACCATAAAAATCAGGATGCGCTTGTTGATAATGACTATTGACCAGTAAATTGCCACTCGGTAACTGACCTTTGAGCCCAGTGACTTTTGCACCCAGTCTTAAAACCTCATCTAAAAGGCCTAAATGCTCAAAAACAGCTAAACCAGAAGGCTGTAGTAACAGTCCTGCGCCGACAGGTTCGAGTTCTGAGGCTTTCTCTAAAATACTGACTTGAATATTTTGTCGAGCCAGTAAAATCGCAGTGGCTAACCCTGCGGTTCCAGCACCGATGATGGCGAAGTGGGGCGGGTGATTAGAAATCATAGATCGAATGATTTAACCATTGTCTAAAATGAATGCGTAACGAATATCATCAGATTTTTTTAATTGGTCGATGTTGATTTGAATGAAATCTTCTAACGAGCTTGCAATCACATTTTTCCCCAAGATTCATTTTGTAATTCAATGACTTGACCATATTTTTTTTGTTCACTTAAAATTATTGTTAGCATAGAAAAAATGTAATCTCGATTTTTCTTTATTTGGTCAGATTAAACAAGATTACATTCATGCGCAAATTTTGTTTATAAATCTTGTATCGCCTGTGCAAAATGCTGTTTTTCCAACATTTCCAAGAATTCATCACCTAAGCGCTGACTTTCAGAAATACATTGGTTCCACATTTGAATGCGCTGTTTTTGATCGAGCCCTTTGAGGGTGAAATCTTTACGATCGGGCAGGCGTCCTAAAGGTAAACTCCGTAAATAGTCTTGGGACGGAGACAGGAGTAGCGTGCGGGCTTGGTTTTCAGGGTTGGCGCGACGTTTAAACAGTTTATCAAACCAACCGGGCGTAATGCTGTCCGTAAAGTGCGGATAAAGCACAATGCCTTGACTCTCAAAAGGCAGATCGATGTGATAGTCAATCAGACCACCATCGCGATAACTGCCTTGTGGCGCATCTGGAATATCGCGAATTGCGGCCATCACGCCTGGAATAGAGGCTGAAGCAATCAGCCAAGGCAGAACGTTTGCAGCGGTGAGACTGTGATAATGAGTGAGGAAATCATCTTCCACTTTAAATTGTTTACCATTGCTGGGCTGACTAATTACCCGTTGCATAAAGTGGCGACTATGCTTTCGCGAAACAGCGGTTGTTCCGATGATACCTGCCACAGAGGCCAATAGCGGGAGAACTTGGTCACTTTGGAAGATGTGCTGTGCTTTAATCGACAGCACTGTGAGGTGGTAATCGGGATGATTGACCAATTCCGCTTCTTTGCCTTGCACCAAGTCGAGCAGCATGCCACGGCAAATATCACTGACTTCTTGACGCTGCATTTTTTTGTCAAAATAGAGGTTGGTATAGAGTTCACCTAAACGTTCGGTACCTGCTTTCGCACCGTGCGCTAAGATGCTCGCAAAGCGCCAACTGCCAATGGATGAACCAATCAACGTTCGTCTTTGCGGTGCACGAGCAAAGAATTCACCAAAAATGGCTTGGTCTAAACCTTGAATCCCGATGCCTTTGGGCCCACCTGCGGCACCGGGTACAATATCGACCTGTTCAGCTTGTAAGCCTTCACTTTGAATGAGTTGACGTGCTAATTTACCTGCACGAATGCTTAAAGCTGGAGGGTGTTTTTGCAGGATTTGAGTCATCGTGATCATTCAAAATAGACAATATGTATTGTCATTTTAACTGGCGAGAGAGCGAGCGCATTGGCAAAAGTGATCCAAGAATGACTTGGGAGTCACTTCCTACATAAAACCTAAACATAAAAAAGCCTGAGAGACTCAGGCTTTTAATACAGCAGAAAGCGTCTATTTAAACACGCGCCACACCGCCAGTAAGCTGGTGAGTACAATTAAAATCACTGAAATAAACCAAGGCGAGATAATCGCAATCGACAGCAAAATGGCCATGAGACTGCCAAAAATCCAACTGCGTTTTTGCTGATGCTCCATTTGTAGGCGCATACTTTGCAGTTCATTGAGCTGTTTAGCATGCCAAGCTGATTGGTTTTTGAGACCATTTAAGCTATCGACCAACAGCGTTGGGAAGTCTTGTGCCCCTAAAAGTAAGTCCGGAATTTTTTGTCCTAACTCTTTTAGGTTCTTTTGTGGATTCATTTGCGCTTTGATCCAATCGGTCAGGATTGGCTTAGCTAGGCTCCAAATGTCCAGCTCCGGGTAAAGGTCAGTCCCTAAACCTTCAACATGTACGAGGGTTTTAAGCAGCAGCATCAGTTGTGGCGGAATTTCCAAATGGAAGCGTCGTGCAATATCCATCACTTGAATCAAAATGCCCGCGAAGTCCAATTCATGCATGGGTTTGGACACCATTGGCCCGACCGTGCGACGCATTTCACGTGCTAACGTATCTTGGTCTGTGCCCGGTGGAATCCAACCAGCTTGATGCACGATTTGAATCAGTTGCATAAAGTCGCTGTTCATGACCGCAAGTAGCATACGTGCCACGGTCATTTGGTCGTGCTTCGACAACTCACCCATAATGGCACAGTCTAGTGCAATATAGCGGGGTTGGCTTGGGTTTAGGGTTTCAACGAAGACATTGCCCGGATGCATGTCGGCATGGAAAAAGTTGTCACGGAAGACTTGGGTAAAGAAAATGGTTAAGCCTTTTTCCGCCAGATCTTTACGATCCATCCCCAGCTTTTCAAAGGTTTCAATGTCTGAAATGGGAACGCCCGTAATGCGTTCAGCCACCATCACGTCTTTGCTATCCATATAGACTTCAGGCACATACATCACGCTTGAGCCTGTAAAGTAATGGCGCATACGACGGGTATTGTCGGCTTCTAAGGTCAAATCCAGTTCATTTAAGATGACCTGACGATAGTCCTGAATAATTTCAGATAAGTGTAGTGCACGCGCGGCTTCTAGGCGTTTTTCAAGAAAATCGCCCAACCATTCTAAAATTTCAAAGTCTTGTAAAATTTGGCTACGAATAGCGGGACGGGTGACTTTCACCACCACTTCGCGCCCATCATGTAAAGCGGCTGTATGTACTTGAGCAATCGAGGCTGCTGCCAACGGTTGTTCATCGAAGCGTGCAAACAACGTATTTACATCGGCTTTCAGTGATTCTTGAATGCGCATTTTCGCGACATCAGAACCAAACGGTTTGACACGGTCTTGGAGTAGAACCAGTTGTTGTAGTACTTCAGGTGGAATTAGGTCACGACGAGTAGACAGCAACTGTCCCATTTTAATCGCCAGTGGTCCCATTTCCTCTAAAGCTTGTTTGAGCTTCAGTGGGTTTTTACGTTCACGACTGGACCATGCCGCAGGGTGCATACGAATTACACCCAGCGCATGACGCGCTTTTTCAGGTAATTCTTCCGCAGGAAACAACGTGTCGAGTCTATAGTGCGCGGCAATGCGCCAAAGTTCGAGTAAACGTGAAACGTGCGGAATCATATATGTAAATACCTAGTTCTGAGTTGAGTCTTGAGTGTCAATCTGTGCTTGAAGCTGTTGAATTTTGGCTTCGGCACGATCTAAGTTTTGATTAAAAATGCGGGTGTCTTGATGCAGATCATCCATTTGCCAACGCGGGGCAAATAGACCACTGTCTTCTTTTAAGGCATCTTCAGCAAAAAACAAATGACTTTGTAAGGCCTGTTTGATGTGCTTTGGTGTCATTTGAATTTTAGCCAATTCATGCGCCAAACTTGGGCCAATCCACGGGCTTAAATGCGCAGCCAAGTCAGGCTCAGCGTGTTGCATAATCCGTTGAATATCTTGCAGAAGGTGATAATCGCCTTGGAGCGGGATATTGCCGACATCATCCGCCAGTAATAGCTTGAGCAGCTCAACCACATTGGCCACCGTTAAAGTTGCGGTTGCTGGGGTGTGAGATTGAGCTTGGTCAAAAGGGCGTTGTTCGAAAATGGACGCTGTTTCACTATGCCCTGTAACGGTAGGTTCTAAGCGCACTTTGGCTTGGTCAAAGAACACATCTACAGACAGTTGCGGGGACGCGATCACCACACGTAACATCTTGCCTTGTAGTTCATTGAGCTGGATGCGAGTGATCGCATCCAAATTAATCACATGATGAATTAATCGTTCAACTGCACCGAGTGCCAGAATCGACCACATAATTTGCCCTTAAACGTTAATTTTAAAGTTTAAAACCACGGTGTACAGCAACGATACCACCTGTCAGGTTGTGATAGTCGCAGTTTTGGAAGCCTGCATTTTCCATCATGCCTTTTAGCGTGCGTTGGTCTGGGTGCATACGAATGGACTCGGCTAAATATTTATAGCTTTCTGAGTCATTGGCAATAATTTTGCCCATGATCGGCAGTGCGGTGAAAGAATATAGATCGTACAGTTTTGAAAAAGGCTCAAACACAGGTTTAGAAAACTCTAATACCAGTAGGCGACCACCTGGCTTAAGCACGCGGTACATCGCTGCAAGTGCTGCATCTTTATCGGTCACATTACGTAGACCAAACGAGATCGTGAGTAGGTCGAAGCTGTTGTCTTCAAATGGCTCGAGGGTTTCAGCATTGGCTAATACGAAGTCAACATTGGTACAGCCTGCATCAATTAAACGATCACGCCCCACATTCAACATCGATTCATTAATGTCTGAAAGTACCACATGACCTGTAGGGCCAACTTCGCGGCTAAACACTTTAGCCAAGTCGCCTGTCCCGCCAGCAATATCTAGCACGTGTTGACCACGACGTACCCCTGACATATTGATCGCAAAGCGTTTCCATAGACGGTGAATACCAAAAGACATCAAGTCATTCATAATGTCGTATTTGCTGGCAACCGAGTGGAAAACTTCCGCCACTTTTTGCGCTTTATCTTCACTGCTCACCGTCTGGTAACCAAAGTGTGTGGTACTGCCGACGTTACCTGTGTTGGCACCGCGAGGAAGATTGTATTTGGGTACAGAACCCGTCACTGGGGTATCAGTCAACTGTTGTTGTAATGATTTTTGTTGACCTTGCGCCGTACCTTGGGGTAATGGTTCAGTTAAAAATGGACTCACTTTGTCTGTGTTTTGTGCCGACTCTTGAGTAGCGGTAGGCGTTTGATTTTCATTCGACATGGGAGTCACTCCTAACATAGCAATAGGGTAAATGTTGCAGTGCATGCATGATGACAGATTCTAGGACGTTGTACAGTAACCATCATGCAATTGTGCTGAATAATATACAGAAAAACAGCAGAGCAAAGCTGCTGCTGGCTTATTTTTATCAAGTCATTCGTTGAAATTTACTGAAAAGGATACAAATGCCCAGCATGGACTTTATCAATAATTTGACGTTCCACCGCCGTAAAGTCTTTCACAAATTTCTCTGCCGACTTTAGCGGTTTCATGGCCAAAAAGCCATCCTGCATAAATTCATACATGACATTGAAGTTATATTTGTTGGCCGTCCCTTTACACATCTTAAAAGCGGTATAGACCATAAAAGAGCGCATGTATTTATCGAGGTTTTTACCTAATTGATCGAGTAAATACAGTTGTTTCAAGCGTTCTTCGCCTTGTTCTAGTTTTAAATAGGCTTGGCGCATCAAATCATCGGTTAAGGCTTCAGAGGGATGGTGATCTTTCAGTAATTGCATTGCCACTTGTTCATCCAGTCGCACCGCCAAAATCGCCAACTCAACCCCAGAGGTACCGGTTTTAATGGCATTTTCAGGAATTAATTTCTCTGCTTTGTGCGCATATTTGCTCAAGCGCGCAATTTGTCCTGCCAAAGCGTCAAAATCTGGGCCACCATATAAACGGTTGATAAAATACTCGGCCATCAAGAGGTTCTGTTTTTCTGCGAAAGCACGGTTATGCGTGCGTTGCATCCGTTGCTTTTGCCAGACTTGTACATCTTGTAAACGTTGGAAGAGCACCGAATTTTGATGATAATGCAATTGGTAATACTGTTCTAAAAGCTCATCGAGGGCGGCGAGTTTGGACATTTGCTGTCTCAGTTCTATTTAAAGATAGCTAAATCTTAGTGCGTGATGACGGAACTCGCTATGACAAAGTGACAAAAAAACTATTTATTTGTGGTCAGTTTGATGTAGAAGTAGTCAAAAGATACATATGAAAATCATCTAGACCATCATCTTTTAGGATCTAGTGATTTGATTAAATAGAAAAAAGGAGGGGGCCATGGATACAGAAACGATCGCCAGTACAGTGCTGAACGAAGAACAGCTTTCACTGGACTTAATTGAAGCGCAATATGCGTTGATGAATACCCGTGATCAGAGCAATGCAAAAAGTTTAGTGATTTTGGTCAGTGGAATTGAACTTGCGGGTAAAGGCGAAGCGGTGAAACAGCTGCGCGAATGGGTCGATCCGCGTTTTTTATATGTCAAAGCCGATCCACCGCACTTGTTTAATCTAAAACAGCCTTTTTGGCAGCCCTATACTCGATTTGTACCTGCCGAAGGGCAAATTATGGTGTGGTTTGGTAATTGGTATGGGGACTTGTTGGCTACGGCCATGCATGCTTCAAAGCCTTTGGACGACACTTTGTTTGATGAATATGTCAGCAATATGCGGGCTTTTGAACAGGACTTAAAAAACAACAACGTAGATGTCTTAAAAGTTTGGTTCGATTTGTCGTGGAAGTCTCTGCAAAAGCGTCTGGATGATATGGACCCGAGCGAAGTGCATTGGCATAAGTTGCATGGGCTAGACTGGCGCAATAAAAAACAATATGACACCTTACAAAAGCTACGTACGCGCTTCACCGACGACTGGCAAATCATTGATGGTGAAGATGAGGATTTGCGTAATCACAATTTTGCACAAGCGATTTTAACAGCGCTGCGTCACTGTCCAGAGCATGAAAAAAAGGCCGCATTAAAATGGCAGCAAGCGCCGATACCAGATATTCTGACTCAGTTTGAAGCCCCTCAAGCTGAGGATGCAAACTATAAAGCAGAGTTAAAAAAACTCACCAAACAAGTGGCCGATGCCATCCGCTGTGATGACCGTAAAGTGGTGATCGCTTTTGAAGGTATGGATGCCGCTGGGAAAGGTGGTGCGATTAAGCGCATTGTGAAAAAGCTCGACCCGCGAGAATATGAAATTCATACCATTGCCGCACCTGAAAAGTATGAGTTACGCCGTCCTTACCAGTGGCGTTTTTGGAGCAAATTGCAGTCGGATGACATCACTATTTTTGATCGGACATGGTATGGACGCGTTTTGGTAGAGAGGATAGAAGGCTTCGCAACCGAGGTTGAGTGGCAACGCGCTTATGCGGAAATCAATCGTTTTGAAAAAAACCTCAGTAACAGCCAAACCGTGCTGATTAAGTTTTGGCTGGCGATTGATAAAGATGAACAAGCAGCGCGTTTTAAAGCCCGCGAAAGTACTCCGCATAAACGCTTTAAAATTACCGAAGAAGATTGGCGCAATCGCGACAAATGGGATGACTATTTAAAGGCAGCCGCGGATATGTTTGCGCATACCGACACCAGCTATGCACCTTGGTATATTATTTCCACCAATGATAAACAACAGGCCCGAATTGAAGTCTTAAGAGCAATTTTAAAACAGCTCAAAGCGGATCGCGACACGGATTAAAAAACTTAAAAAAACGGTCATTTGACCGTTTTTTATAGAGGTAGATTTAGTTCTTTAACTTAAAGGAATTTGGGTCACTGGCGCTGCAACAGGAACACCTTGTTCAGCGGCTTGTTTTAGTTGAATGCCTTTGGCGAGCTTATACGACTCCTCCACATGGGTTTCCGCAATTTTTTTCATCACGACATAACCCAAGCTGGCCGCAATCATTTGTCCACCTAAGGGAATGAATTTGGTGACTTGTTTGGTGATGTATTTAGCTGCCATGTTATTGAGGGATTTCTTCACGGCTGTACGTGCCACCACCAGTCCAGAGAACTCCACACCACGTTTACGCAGTTCTGACCAATGTATTTGCTTGGTTTCTGGGTCGTAGACACTGACTTGCTCTGGGGTTAAACCAAAGCGGGCGTTAATTTCGGGAATCAACTGTGACAATATGCCCACATCAATCACCACATCGAGGAAGGGGACTGGAATAACCGCAGCACCTGCGGAAAAATAGGCGCGCTTTTTAACTAAGTCCAAACATTCTTCGCGGATTTTTTCTAAATTTAAAGAGGGATCAATTTTTTCTGGAATGTGCTCTAATTTCATTTTCTAAATCCTAAAATATCCTGATTCACATTGATTCTAGTTTTGCTTAAAGTGCGTATTTTAAAGCAAATTTTAAATAGAAATATGTCATGAAAGTGACATAGACAGAACTAGAAGTATAGTCAATAATCTGTGTACTTTTGTAGATTTTTCATAAGATGGTTATTTGAGAGGAAACATGGCGATACACGTAATACAAAGTCAGCGTATTGATGTTCTGTTGCAGGCCATGCAAAAAACCGTCTTTAAACCAGCCAAAAATGCCTTTCAAGTGTTGCAAGCACAGCACTTTATTGTACCTTCACCTGCGGTTGAGGCCTGGCTAACACAAAAGTTGGCGGAGCAGCAGGGCATCAGTGCCAACACGCAGTTTCATCATCGTATTCGTGGTTTTCAATGGGCGGCTTATCAGTGGGTTTTGGTCGATCAAAAAGACGAAGTCCGTAAAGCCAATATTCCGCGATTGATTATTAAATGGCGCGTCTTCCAAGCCTTAAAAGAATTTATACAAGCTGAGCTGAATCCTTTAGAGGTTGCCCATCCGTTGTATCCGATTATTCAGCGGATCTATGCCAGTGCTGACCGTTTGCAACAGGGTATTGATAAACAGCTGAAAAAACAAAGTATGTTGTATTGGGTCGCGGAGCAGGTTTCACGGCTATTTAGTTTTTATATGGATTATCGTGGGCATTGCACCAAAGGTTGTCCACCGCAAAGTTGCCGTTGCCAGACCAATTGGTTACAAGCGTGGGGCAAAAACCAGCCGCTCGATTTGGAGCAGATGTTTTTTAAAACTCAGCAAGAACTCAGTACTTTTCAGATCAATCAAGCGCATGAGCTGGAAGCGTGGCAGCGTTGGCTCTGGCAAGTGGTGTTCCATGCTGACTTTGAACAAATTCAGCGTATTGATACTGCATTTTGGGGCTTACTCGATCAAGCCGAGACCCGAGATGCTGCACTGAAAAAATTGCCTGCGCAGTTGGTGGTATTTACGGTTTTAGATTTACCGCCAAAACAATTGGAGTTTTTACATCGATTGGGGCAATATCTCGAGATCTTTATTTTTCACTATAACCCTTCACAAGAATACTGGGCGGACAGTGTCGATCCCAACTGGAAAGCGCGTTATGACGCACGGGTGAAGCAGCGTTTTATTGAAAAACATCCAAATGCCAATGATGCAGAGATTCAACAGTTTTTTGATGAGTTTACCCTCAATTTTAATGCAGAAACCCGAGAGTCTCGCCATCCTTTACTGACCCGATTTGGTAAACAGGCACGGGACCATTTCTCTTTACTTTCCAATCTTTCTTCAGGTGAAGATGGCGTATGGGCCGATGTCTTTGTTGATGAATATCCAGAAACTTTACTTGGTAAAATTCAGTCTGATGTCCTGTATTTGGTAGAACCTACGCAGCATCAGTATGCTTTGGCTGAACAAGATGATTCAATACAGATTCATGTTTGTCATTCCAGCCTTAGACAGCTTGAAGTCCTCAAAGATCAACTGACGCATTGGTTGGCTCAGGGCACGGCTGAAGCACCACGACGTCCAAGTGATATTTTAGTGTTGACGCCCAGTTTGACTGAGCTAGAACCTTTTATTCGCAGTGTTTTTGCACCTCCTCCCCATGAGCGTGAGGCTTTGAAAAAGGGCCATCAACTGAGTAAAGACAGTATTTATTTGCCGATTAAGCTAGCTGGCGTGACTCAGCTCGATGCCTTAAATGCCTGGCGTGCTGTGTTGGGACGGATGGTCTTGGTACGGGGGCGTTTCAGTATTGAGGACTTTGCCGATTGGCTCAGTTTAAATGCAACGCAGCAACGTTATGGCTTAGACATGAATATGATTGAGCGGATGACTGAGCTGTTGATCAACGCAGGCTTTAAGCGTGGATTGGATGCCGAACATTTAAAACGCAGTTTGGCCGAAGGGGATGAAGATTATCGTTATAGTCTGAAGTTTGCCTTAGATCGTTTGGCTTTAGGCGTCGCTGTACCAGAGCATGTGCTGTTTCATGAGACTTTAAGCTATGCCCAAGTACAGTCGAGTGATTTTGAGCTGATTGGTGTTTTGATAGAAATCTATCAAGATTTTAAACACCGTTCCGAGTGGATGATCGCGCATGAAACCGGACAGCGAACGACTGCGGAAACTTGGCTGAATCGTTTGATGGAAGATATTCGCGAGTTTGAAGCTGCGGGTGTCGAGTCTTTGGCCGCAGTGTATAAGATGGTCAAAAAACAAGAACGTATGCTGACCTTGGCGAGTTTCTATGACGAACACGACCATCATGCACTGCGCAGTTTAAGTTTACCTTTGCCTTATGTATTAGAAGAAATCCAAAAGACCTTAGAAGCGCAACTGGACTATGCCGAACCTACAGGGCAGATCACATTTAGTCAAATTGGTCAGATTCGACCTGTGCCGTATAAGTTGATCGTGATGTTGGGCTTGGACAGTGGCAAGTTTCCCAACCGCAGTGCGCATTTGCCTTTTGACCTAATGGATTTACTGAAGCCACAACTGGGGGATCGTTCCCGTTTGGAAGATGATCAAGGGGCTTTTCTAGATGCCTTGTTGTTGGCACAAGAGAACTTATGGTTATTTTATAATGGCTTTGATATCAACGATGGTGAAGTCCGTGATCCGTCTACGGTATTGCAAGAACTGGTTCAGCATATGGCCTTTATTGTGCAGCCTGACACACAAAGCAAGAGTGTCAATGCAACGGTTGATCAGCATGGTGTGACTGTCCCTGCACAGTTGGCATCGCTGTATCATGTCCATCCTTTATTGCCTTTTGATCCGCGTGGTTTTGAGTCTGAGCACAGTGTCCGTTTTCAAGACCAATGGTTTCAAGTCGCGAAACAATTGCAACATGCATCGGGACAACGGAGCAGTTGGGTCAATACGCCTTATCCAAAATTAGAGCAAGATATTCAAGTTCTTGATAGTCAGCAGTGGATTCAGGACATCACTTTCCCTGCAAGGCTGTATCTCAAGACTTTAGGCGTGGAAAACTTAAAACCAGAAGAGGTTCCTGCAACGCAAGAACCGTTACTGCTCGATGGTTTAGGACGTTATGCCATTCGTCATTTTTTACAACAACATGAGGCAGCGGCAGATGCCAATCTTCTGATGGATCAACTGCCGATTGGTAAAGTCCAAGATGGGGTCTGGCAAATGAGCGTGCTTGAGCAGCAGCGCTTGCTGACACGTTTACAACGCTATGCACCCGAGGCTACAGCCACGACCCAACAAGTCTGGAAGGTGAATGAACATTTACAAATCAATGTCACCCTAGCCAAATACAGTGCTGAAAAATGGGTCAGTGTAGAAGCATCTAGTGCCAGAGCAAAGCGCCGTGCCAAAGTTTGGTTAGAGTATTTACTGTGGTTGGCTTATGTCAATTTGGGAGAGGGCGGACAGCAATATCAACGCATCGTGGTGTTTAGTGACCGAACCATTTTATGTACTGGTGTGAGTTCAAATCAGGCGCGTGAATGGCTCAAACCTTGGTTGAAAGCATGGGAGTATGCACAAACTCAGCCTTTGGTTTTACCTGCGGCCTTGTTACTGAAAATTGCAGAGAAAGATAAAACGCATGAATGGCAACTGAATGATCAGGAACAGATGGTGATTGCGGACATGGACGCCATTTATAAAGTGTGGGAAGAAGATGGTCGCTTTAGTGGTTTTTCAATGACTGAAAACGAAGCCAATAAAGCACACCGCGACTGGCAGTTTATTTTACAAGAGCAGGATGCCAAAGCATTACTTGCCCATGCCTGTGAGCAGTTTTCTTATGAATTATATCATCCGATATTTTTGCATCAGCAAAGGCTTGAGGACTAAGTCATGACAGCACAGTCTCAGGTCACCCCATCGAACATGTCTTATCAACCCATTGCAGATATGAGCTTTCAGGGCTTACATTGGATTGAAGCTTCAGCAGGCACAGGCAAGACTTTTACTTTATCCAGTTTGATGGTACGTATTTTTCTTGGGGCCTATTTGCCGAATCAGGTCATTGCAACCACCTTCACCCGTGCTGCCGCTGCGGAGCTGAAAAGTCGCGTTCGGGCACGCTTGATTGAAACCTTACGTTATTTTGAAGGTTGTCAAAGTCTGACCGAGCGAGAAATACAGGTCAAAATAGCTGTTGAACAAGATCCGCTGTTTACCAAGGTACTCATAGACTATGCACAGCGGGTCGGTTTTGCCCAAGAGCGTTTGAAGTTGGTGATTGATCAGTTAGATGAGCTGTTCGTCGGGACATTGGACAGTTTTAGTCAAAAGTTATTGCGTGAGTTTTCTTTTGAAAGTGGCAAGATTGAGCGTGCAGATATCACCGATGATGCGCAGAGTTATACTCAACAGCTTATTCATGACGTATTACGCGAGTGGATTCAGGCACAGCCGCAGCCTGTAGTGAATTATTTACTATTAAAACAAAAATTAAAAACTGAACAGGCTTATGTGCCGATTGTTGAAAATAGTTTGAACTTTGCATCGGCACAGTTTCAACAGGTGGAAAAACCTGCACTTGATTTGACGCAATTTGAGCAGGCCATTGATCAATTTACCGCGCTGGATGTGGCGCAGATTGAACGCTTGAAAGACTATTATGCCCCTGAAGGGCAATACCATGCAGTGCTGGGGAAAAAATGGCGTACCGATGCTTTGATGCAACGCATTCTATGTCAGGATTTACCGGCTTTTTTGACTGCACTGAAAGAGCAGCGGGCTTATGCCTTATTTGCGCCACATTTTGAAAAAACCTTAAAGCACCTGACTGACCTCGCGACGAAAAAAGTCTTAAACAAATGTGCTGTAGATGTACTGGAACAGTTTGAGCAGCATCCTGTGTGGTGGCAGGTCCGCAGTTTCTTAGACGCATTGGCAGAGCTAGAGCTCAATTTGGATGTGCTGGATGCATATTTGAAATATCACTTAAGCTCTGAGGTGAAAAAGCGTTTACCGCAAGTGTTGCAGCAAAAGAGTGAAACGACCTTTGCCCAGCAAATCCGTACCTTGTCAGAAGCTTTACAGGGCGAGCAGGGCAGGCGCTTTGCTCAGTTTGTACAGGCACGCTATCCACTCATTTTAGTGGATGAGTTTCAAGACACCAACCAAGACCAAGATGATATGCTGGCGCGGATTTGGCGTGATGCCCAGCGCTATCATCAAGGTTGTATGATTATGGTCGGTGACCCGAAACAAGCCATTTATGGCTTTCGTGGGGGTGACATGCTGACCTATAACAAAGCACGTTTAGATGTTTTGGCAAAACACGGTCAGCAGTATAGTTTGAAATATAATCATCGCTCTGTGCAAAAGCTGGTACAGGTGGTGGATGCTTTATTTCAACGCCAACAGGACTTTGGTGAGCAGGTCTATTATCAGCCTGTAGAAGCAGGGACTCGACCACATCCCGCTTTGGTCGATACACAGGGTGAAAACCATGTACCGCTGCGCTGGCTGTTACTTGAAGATAAAAAAAATGAAGCTCAACAAGTGGCATGGAAAATTCGTGATTTAATCAACCAAGGCATTCAACAGCAACTCTATGTGGCAGATGATCCGCCACAGTTTATGGGTGCAAATGATATCGCGGTGTTGTCGAAAAACCATGATGGCTTGGACAAAGTTCAGTTTGAACTAGAGCGTTTGGGGATTTTGGTCAACCGTCCGTCTAAACGCAGTGTGTTTGAAAGTCAGATCGCGAAAGATGTTGGTGCGTTATTGACCGCAATGATGCATCCTTTTGATGAAGCCAAGGTTCGCCGTGCGCTTTTGAGCCGGCTGTTGGCGATTGATTTAAAACAGTTACTGGAACTGGAAAAGGAAGCCAACGGTTTGAGCCAGTTTATGGCGGATTTTGATGACATCCGCGACATGTGGATCAATAAAGGCTTTTTAAGTGCATGGCAATACGCTTTAAACCTTTTTAAAGTGTGGAAAAACTTGGTGGCTTACCAAAGCCGAGACAACGAACGGACGGTGGTCAATCTACGGCATTTGACTGAGTTGTTGAGCCAGTATAGTGAGCAGTTCCAAGGTGCGCAGAAACTGTATCATTGGTATCTCAAACAGTTACATTTGCCTGCAGAACGTGAATGGGAGTTAGAGCGTAAACTTTCCAGCGCCACAGGTATACAACTGATGACTATTCATCAATCCAAGGGTTTAGAGTTTAAAATTGTGTTCTTGCTGGGTGCCGACAAAGACTTTAAGGAAATGAATAAAACCTTAAACTTTTCAACGCTGGAACAGATCAATCCGACGACAGGGCAGAGCGAGTTACAGCGCATCGTAGCGGTAAATGATGCCAACCTGTTAGACCCAGCCGCGATTGATCAACATAATGAGCGAGCCGAAGCAGAACAGCATCGCTTATGGTACGTCGCACTGACTCGCGCCAGCCACCGCGTGTATGCCTTGCTGCAAGATCAGGAATATAAATCAAATACGGCATTGGCATTTTGGCGTGGCCAAGCCGGTAATCTGTTTGAACATCCTGCCAGTGGTGATGAAGCATTATTGGCCGAAAAACCGATTCGTTTACAACCAGCCGAGCAGCAAGAGATTATTCAGTTACAAGCTTTGGCTTTTCCTGAACAGCGTTTTTATCCACGTTCTAAAACCAGTTTTAGTGCGTTGGCACAGCATTTGAGTCGTAAAGAGGCAATGGATGCCTTAGCAGTTTTGAGTGAGACAGTGGGCAGTGCGGATGACGAGATTAATCATCCTGTGCTTGAAGATGTGGAACTGAGTCAGCCTTTGGCTTGGATTAAACGGCAGTTTCCAATGGGGACGACTGCGGGAACCTTCCTGCACGAAATTTTCGAGCATATTGACTTTCAGGACTCGCGTGACTGGGGACTGGAAATTCATCGTCGTTTTAAAAATGATAGTCCCTTACTGTGGCAAGAGTTATTGGGCAAATATCAAAACGAGTTTGGACAGGATGATGAAATCCAATTGGTACAGTGGATGCAAGCGTGGTTAGTAGATGTGCTAGAAACGCCTTTGCATGCTGGTTTTCAGTTGAAGCAACTCAAAGCCGATGAACACTTGGCTGAGTTTCCTTTTTATTTGTCATTGTCCGATCATGTGCTCGCGATTAAACGCATACAGGCATTATTTCAAGAATACGGCATTGATCTACTCGACTTAAATGAAGCCAATTCTGCTCGTTATCTGACAGGTTCGATAGACTTGGTTTATTTTGATGGTCAGCGTTATCACATCGCCGATTATAAAAGTAACTTCTTAGGGGCGGATCAGCAGAGCTACAATCATGACGCAATCCAATTGAATATGTCACATGCCAGTTATTGGTTGCAGGCGGGCTTATATTTGGTGGCTTTGCATCGCTATTTAAAAGTGAATTTGCTGGACTATGACATTGAAAAACATCTTGGTCAGGCGAGTTATCTCTATTTGAGAGGGATGAATGGGCAGCCTGATCAAGGGGTTTTAAGTTGGCGTGCTAGCCCAGAGTTTATTTTAAGACTAGATGCGATTTTGGGTTATTTTGCTGAGGATACTTCTACTGAAAATCATGTAGGCAAAACTTCTGAATTAAGTGAAATTAGTCACTCATAAACAAAGAATTAAGCTGTGGATAACTTTGAGGATAACCGTGTGGAAAATGTTCGTAAAGCCAGTATTGATCAGGCTACCGTGGTAGACACATGGTTAACGCGTTGGAGTCAGTTTATTCAGCAGTCGCCACTGAGTAAAACAGGGTTCACCGAAGCGCGAAGTGAAGTGATTCAACAGGTCCTTGAAGCCATGCTACGCGGTGAGAGTTGTATCTCGGTTGCAGCTGAAGCCGTCACAGTCTTAGATGATTTGGTCATGGATGAACAGCAGGCACAGCAACAAAAAGCGCCGTTTGTTTACGATCAGCAGCAATTATATCTGTATCGTTATTGGGCTTTAGAGCAGTCCTTGGCCCAGCAAGTAGCACGGTTAAAACTGCAAAATTTAACGCAAGTGGATATTTCAGCTTATGCTCATTTACTAGAAGATCCACACCAAAAACAGGCTTTGGCTATGGTGGCCGAGCAGGCGCTCGCGATCATTACAGGTGGTCCGGGTACAGGGAAAACCTATACCTTGGCACGGATTATTGCAGTGCTCAAGCAAAGTCTGCCTGATATTCGTATTGCGATGGCTGCACCGACGGGTAAGGCAGCGCAGCGGATGAAAGAAGCCCTTCAGAATTCGTTTCAGGATGAAAAGTTACAAGACTTAGTTAGTCCAGATTTGAAAAACTTAAACCCTGTGACGCTACATCGACTTTTGGGTTTAGGGAATACGCAGCAACCGCGTTTTCATAGCAGACAACCTTTACCTTATGATGTGATTGTCGTTGATGAAGCATCCATGCTGGATTTAAATTTGGCGCAGATGCTCTTTGCTGCCATGCCGAATCAAGCCCGTTTGATTTTATTGGGAGATGCCGATCAGTTGGCTTCTGTCGATGTTGGCTCTGTGCTCGCCGATTTACAACAGGTTCCAGCTTTGGCTGAAAATAGAGTCAATTTGGTCAATAGCCGTCGTTTCAAATCAGATGCACGGATTGGAAAGTTGGCACAATTTATTCAACAGCAAACTTGTTTTGACTCAATGACGCATCCTGCTGAAAAACAGAGCGTATTGCACACTTTTCAACAACAAGTGGTAAATGCTACGACGTTGAAGGCGGTTGAGTTGGATCAGGTCAAGGTCGATTATTTACAGCTCGAATTGTTGCCCGAGCAGGCTTTATCTCTAGAGCAGTTGCAGCATTATTATGATCTGTTGATGCTTGGCTTTCAGGGCTATGTCGAGGCTTTAAAGCAATATCAGCAAAATCCTAATGAGTCTCTCGTACCCAAAGTGATTCAACATTTTGATGATTACCGTATTTTAGCCGCTATACGTCACGGCCATTTCGGCTTAAAACAGCTCAATCTGCAAATCGAGCAACGTCTATTAGAACAATCAAAACAAATCAAGCAGGGTGAGTGGTATTTAGGACGCCCTGTGATGATGACCTATAACGACTATCAGTTGGGGGTGTCGAATGGCGATATTGGCTTGTGTTTACAGCGTATACAACAAGGTAAGTTGCAGTTTGAGGTGTATTTCCCTAGTTTGGATAAATGGGTGGCCGCGACACGGTTACCCAAAAATATTGAAACGGCTTTTGCACTGACCATTCACAAATCTCAAGGCTCTGAGTTCACCCATACCGCGGTGGTTTTAGATCGGCAGGCTGAAAAATTACTCAGTAAAGAGTTGATTTATACCGCAATTACGCGGGCGAAAAAAGTTGTTAGTTTACTGGTCGATGCCGATGCATTCGTACATGCTATGGTGACTCGAACCACTCGAGAAAGTGGTCTATCAAGAAAAATTAATCAACAAATTCAATTGTGAAGATTTAATAAACAAATAGGAGCTTTGTACGAAATGGCTTACAGGGATTCAGGAGATTTGCGCATAGAGCTTTGCTGAGGATTTTGAGAAGATGGCTTCACATAAAGAGTTCAACACGGAATGTTGGGTATAATCGCAAAAAGATAATAATAACGTCAGTAGACAGTGAACTTACAGTGAAGTAGGTGAAAGAGGAAACTTACAGCCGCTAAGCCTTGTAGTTTTGGGAGAGACTACAAGGCTTTTTTATATCTGATAAATTGGCAAAATGTGACAAAAAATAGCCATTCATTCATTGAAGCATAAAATACAGTTATAGATTGAATATTGAAGAGATACTGTCTCAGTATTGCACGGCTTATGCTTTTTTAAATTTAGTTCTTATGTCTTTAAGTACCTGTTTTTGATTTATTAAATTTTTACTACTGCATTTTTTAGAGGGATTTAAGTTGAATAATGGAGAAAATGAGGAGTTTATGTAAGCAATCGCTTACATAGAGACGAGCAAAATACGACTTTTCTCTTTAGTTCTGTGTGGCAAAATGTGTCACATAAGGACGTAAATAATTAAACATGGAATGTTTAATACAAGACGCGGAAAAGCGCATTATTATAATGATAACCAAAACAACAAGAACAAAAATAAAAGAACACTACAGCGCAAAAAAGCCCAAGTTTACTTGGGCTTTTTTTTTATGCTCAGACTAAGTCTGTTTCGCTTCGATCGGTTGCAAATAAGGAGCGACGTTGGTGCTTTACGATTTTGGGACAGTTCTTTGAGATTTGATAAAGCGTTTTCGCTAAAGCCGGCAAGTGGGTGCCGACGACAGATTTTCCTGTGGTTAATAGCGATACACTAATATCACGTTCTGGATCGGCCCAGCAGAGAATATTGGAAAACCCGAGATGTCCAAAGGCTTGCCCAGTCATGGGTCCAAATAACCCAATAGGATTACTCCCTAACATTGGGCCTAAGGCATAACGCATCGGGACTAATAATGTCCGATCTAAATTGACTCCTGACGTGGCCAAGGTCGAGCGAAATACCGTTTGGGCACTCATGATTTGTTTGCCTTGGTATTCGCCACCACTCAAGAGCATTTCAAAGAAACGTCCAGCTTGTTCCGCACTGGTATAAATGTTGCCCGCTGGGCAAATCGTGTCCATAAAGCGTGCATCATTGGTCACATCGACGGCCAACTGTAAACCACCGCCCAGTACCCGATTGAGATAATGGTCTGTGCCTAAACGTGGATGTAGACCTGTGGCATAGTTTAAAGCGACATCCGCTCGATACTCAGGTTTTAGGCCATAGTTAAAATAATCTAAGCCCATGGGTTTTTCGATATTTTCAGCAAGAAATTCGCGGGCTGTTTGACCTGTTACCCGCTTGATAATTTCCCCTAAAATATAACCTGACGTCACGGCATGATACGCCAGATGTGTTCCCGAAGCTGAAACGGGTTGTGCAGCATAAAGACGTTCTAAAATTTGATCTTGATTAAACAACAGTTCAGGTGTGACTTTACTGTCAATGCGAGGAATGCCACCACGATGAGCGAGCAAATGGAAAATGGTGGCACGACGCTTACCGTTTACGCCATATTCGGGAATATAGTGGCTAATCGGATCGAGTAAATTCAGATCGCCGTGTTCATCCAACATATGAATCAGCATAGCTGTAACGATTTTAGAGGCGGAAAATAAGCAAACTGGGGTGTCGGGTGTGCCAATTTTCGCATCTGCCGCTAAACCATCGGCTGAGTTACCTTGCGCATAACCAATGCTGCGGTTTAACAATATTTGTCCCTGACGACGTAAACAGAGGCTGATGAAAGGGTAGTTTCCTGTTTTATATAGGGACTCTAAACTGGCCCAAATGCTCTGAATTTGTGCGTCATTCATGCCACCCAAGGTAGCGCAGACCTCATTCTTAGAACGAATCACGTGGTTGAGGTCATGAGGGACATAACAGGTATTGGCAGATAAAATTTTCACAAATTTCTCTCTATTTTTCGTTTTTATTGGATTTGAGCCTGATACTGAAAATCAGAATTGTCATGATTGTGCATGATTTGTGCAAAGCCGTCAGTTGCTGAATTGACTGCGAACATAAAACATTTTTGCAATATAGCGCTAGATCCCTTAAAATAGTGCCTTGCTGTAGTGATGCACGGCAGTCAACTTGGTTTTGAAGAATCAATTTGATTTGTATCAAATGTAACTTATAAGCATCTCGGAGAAATCGAATGGCTTTAACAAACGCAGATCGCGCAGAGATCATTGCTAAATTTGCTCGCGCTGAAAACGACACTGGTTCACCAGAAGTTCAAGTAGCTCTTTTAACTGCTCAAATCAATGATTTACAAGGTCACTTCAAAGAGCACAAACACGACCACCATAGCCGTCGCGGTCTTATCCGTATGGTTAACCAACGTCGTAAGCTTCTTGATTACCTTAAAGGTAAAGACGCTACTCGTTACAGCGACTTGATTGCTGCTTTAGGTTTACGTCGTTAATTCGATTAAACTTTTATTTTCGGACTATCGCATTTTGAATGCTTTATTACTGAAAAAGAAAGTCTACCTTGCTTCTGTGAGGTAATGGGGAAGGGGCGAATGTTTCGCTCCTTCTTTGTGTCTTAAAATCATATTTTTAGTCTCTGGTGAGGTCGGCTTCTAAGCTTTGTCATTTATACAGTTGCCTGAAATGGCAATGTGAATGCCAAACCTTAGGGGTCTCCACTAGAATAAAAATCAGGAAAGAAAAATACATGTCTATGTTTAATATTATTCGTAAAGAATTCCAATATGGTCAACACACGGTTGTTTTAGAAACTGGTCGTGTTGCTCGTCAAGCAAACACTGTTGTGATCACCATGGGTGGTGTACAGGTTCTTGTTGCAATCGTTGCTCAACCAAAAGCAAAAGCAGGCCAAGACTTCTTCCCATTGACTGTTAACTACCAAGAAAAACAATATGCAGCAGGTCGTATCCCAGGTGGTTACGGTAAGCGTGAAGGTCGTCAGTCTGAAGCTGAAACTTTAATTTCACGTCTTATTGACCGTCCAATCCGTCCATTGTTCCCAGAAGGTTTCTACAACGAAATCCAAGTAACAGCGACTGTTATTTCTTCTGACAAAACCATGGAAGGCGATATCGCTGCAATGTTGGGGGCTTCAGCTGCGATGTCTATTGCTGGTGTTCCATTTGCAGGCCCAATCGCAGGCGCACGTGTTGGTTTAATCAACGGTGAATACATCCTTAACCCAACTTTAGAACAGCTTAAAGAATCTGATCTTGACCTTGTGGTTGCAGGTACTGAAGCTGCTGTATTGATGGTTGAATCTGAAGCGAAAGAACTTTCTGAAGACCAAATGTTAGGCGCTGTACTTTTCGGTCATGACGAAATGCAAATTGCAATTCAAGCAATTAAAGAATTTGCTGCAGCTGCGGGTGCGGTTGAATCTACTTGGGTTGCGCCAGTTAAAAATGAAGAACTTCTTGGTAAATTGAAAGAAGCATTCGAAGCGAAAATCTCTGAAGCATACACAATTGCTGTTAAGCAAGACCGTTATGCAGCATTAGATGCGCTTCACGCTGAAGCTGTTGCTCAATTTGTTCCTGAAGAAGATGAAACTGGCATTGCTGCTGAAGTTGACGAATTATTCGAAGACCTTAAATACCGTACGGTACGTGACAACATCTTGTCTGGGAAGCCACGTATTGATGGTCGTGATACAAAAACTGTACGTGCAATTGACGTTCAAGTGGGCGTATTAGGCCGTGCTCACGGTTCTGCATTGTTCACACGTGGTGAAACTCAGGCATTGGTAACAACGACTTTAGGTAATACACGTGATGCGTTGATGGTTGATACCCTAGCTGGTACTAAAACTGACAACTTCATGTTGCACTATAACTTCCCTGCATACTCTGTCGGTGAAACGGGGCGTGAATCTGGTCCTAAGCGTCGTGAAATCGGTCATGGTCGTTTGGCGCGTCGTGGTGTTCAAGCGGTTCTTCCTGCGGCTGATCGCTTCCCGTACGTAATTCGTATTGTATCGGATATTACTGAATCAAACGGTTCATCTTCAATGGCTTCAGTATGTGGTGCTTCATTATCACTTATGGATGCAGGTGTTCCATTGAAAGCGCCAGTTGCAGGTATTGCAATGGGTCTAGTGAAAGAAGGCGAGCGTTTCGCAGTTCTTTCTGACATCTTAGGTGACGAAGATCACTTAGGTGACATGGACTTTAAAGTAGCCGGTTCTGCGAACGGTATTACTGCACTTCAAATGGATATCAAGATTGAAGGTATCACTGAAGAAATCATGGAAGCGGCATTGAACCAAGCGTATGCGGGTCGTATGCATATCTTGAATGAAATGAACCAAGTGATTTCACGTGCTCGCCCTGAAATTTCAATGCATGCACCGACATTCCAAGTGATCAACATCAACCCAGACAAGATCCGTGACGTGATTGGTAAAGGTGGCGCGACCATCCGTGCTATTACCGAAGAAACCAAAGCTGCAATTGATATTGAAGACAACGGTACCGTTCGTGTATTTGGTGAAACCAAAGCTGCTGCTGCTGCTGCAGTTGCAAAAATCCAAGCACTGACTGCTGAAATTGAACCAGGTACGATTTACGTCGGTAAAGTCATTCGTATCGTTGAATTCGGTGCGTTTGTAAACATCCTTCCAGGTACTGATGGCTTACTTCACATTTCACAAATCTCGAACGAGCGTATTGCAAACGTGGCAGATGTGTTGAAAGAAGGTCAAGAAATTAAGGTACAAGTTGCGGATGTAGACAACCGTGGTCGTATCAAATTGACAATGAAAGACATCGAACAAGTTTAATCTCTTGTCAATTCACATGGTGTTTGCCATGTGAATTGAGTTGTCTTAAAAAGCCCTGAGCTTGGCCAATGTAAACTTTGGCTTGCTCAGGGCTTTTTTTATGGCATCATGCTGGCTAAGACAGACAATAATAAATGAGATATGCAAAGCTATTATTTCTATCAACATCCCACCGCACAGCATACCTATGTGCAGAAACAGCCAATTGCAGAGCAGGAAGCCGAGTTTATTTGGGTGGAGTGTAGCCGTGACGATGTGGTTAATCGGGCAGAACATTGGCAGCAGGACATTTATGCGGCAACGGGACTGTGGATGAATGAATATCATCTGCGCGATATTCTCAATTTAGAACACCCTTGTGCCTTTGACACTTTGGAAGATTACGACTTGCTGATCTTTCGTAAGCTGATCACACCTGATGATCAAATCAAGCTTGATACGCAAGCGGCTGAAAAACATGAACGGGTCTTTGGTCTGGCGACGACCCCGATTAGCTTTATGCTTACGCCGCAAGTCTTGATTACGGTTAGAGAGCAGGGCAATAAAGAAGTTGAAAGCTATATTCAGCGTATGGAAACGGTGTTGAGCCGTCCGATTGAAGAACATAATAAACCACGAAAATTACCCGCAACGCCTTTAGATTTGACCTTGAGACTGCTCAATAATATGGTAGATGGTTATCTTGATTTACGTGTTCCGCTGACGCGTCGAGTGGAGTTTTGGCAGCAAGAGCTTTTACAAGGCCATCGTCGTTTTACCAAGTGGCATCAACTGTTGCAAGAGAATATGGCTTTCCAACAAGTGGAAAATTTGTGCGAAGAACAAATCGAGACTTTGCAGGAATTGCGTGATGAAATTGTCGATAATTATTCGCACTTGAAAGGGAAAAAGCGTAGCGAAAAACAAGACATCATGTTGGTACGTGTCGATGATTTAACCAGTCATATTGAACGTATTCAAAAGCATACCATTCGCTTGAGAAATGCAGTGCAAGCAGCTATCGATCTACATTTTTCAGCCATTGCCAATCAAACCAATGAAAACATGCGGATTTTAGCCATTATTACCGCGATTTTTGCGCCGCTAACCTTGTTGACAGGGGTGTATGGTATGAACTTCGAGTTTATTCCGGGGCTGAAGTCCCCAACAGGGTTTTGGATCATGTTGGGTATCATGTTAATGACGACATTGATTCTGCTGTATTATTTTTATCGACGTCATTTGGTCGGGCGTGGCGAAAAAAGTGTCATTGATATGTTGGCACAACAGCATGCGGATCAACATATGAATTTGTTTTGGTTTATCGATTATGAGCCGATCAAGCAAACCGTGAAGGGCACCATCAAAGATTTAGAGAAAATCACCAAATTAAAATAATTCGGTGATTTTACACATAGACCATTAAAGCAAATGGGCTTTAAGGTGTTTCTTTACATGCTGACGCTATCCTTGTTCAATTTATTATTCGGATATATGGGCGTCGCAGGGAGATTTAATTTAAGAGGTTTTTAACTGGGCTCCTTTTAAAATCCGATAAAGCTGATCTTTAATGAACAACTTTTTCCGTTTGAGGGGCTCAATCTCTCCACGATGAATCCTGACAGGGTCTTGTTCGAGTAAACAAATTTCCTGATCGAGAGCTTCATGGTCGTCAAACATTTTAGAAAAATGCGGATTGTCTTCTCTAAGCTGTTGAATCATGTCTCGGTATTCAGGAAACATGAGCTTAGTCTTTTTATTACAAACTTTGAGTTTCATGGTTGCCGTCTAATCCTCTTATTCAAAAATAAAAAAAAGAAAGAAAGGCACGCGCCAATCTTTCTTTATAGAACTAGTGTTGAGTCGTTTGAACTGGGTCAGTGAGATGTAAATGTTTTACTTCACGACGAAGTTTTTGAACTTCCTCAATCAAATCCAGCATCATTGCGACTGCAGTAAAGCTGGCATCAAAGTCACGTTGTAAGCGATAGGCTCGCCGTGCACGTGAGACATCATCACCAAAAAATTGGTGAATGCGGTTATCGGGTCGGTTAGGCAGAATGTCATATTCCAACAGCTGTAAAACCCATTCAGGACTTTGTCCGCAGGCTTCAGCAAAATGCTTTAAATCAAAGCTATGTTGTTCATCAACAATTTCAGCGTGTCGACATCCGTCTAAAATAATTTCACGATATTGAATAGTCGTCATAATTTTCTCCTTAAGACTGACGCGGCTTAAAGTGAGGGAAGGCTTCAGCAAAGGCTTGGTAGGCTTGCTGTTCTTGCTCACTCTGCGCAGGAGGTTGAACAATGTTTAAAATTAAATATAAATGTCCTGCCGTTTTGGCTGGAATCCCCTGATCTTTTAAACGGAGTTGCTGCCCCGTTTTGGCATTTTTCGGAATTTGAATTTGTAATGTCCGACCATTGGGTAGCGCGGCGGTGATGCTTTGCCCCAAAGCGGCTTCCCAAGGACTGATATTCAGTTGGTGATAGACATCAACTCCTTCAACGCGTGTGGTCTCCGTATCTTTGTAATAAATTTCGATATACAGGTCGCCATTCTCACCACCCTGAATACCTGACTGTCCTTGACCACTTAAGCGAATTTGTTGCCCTTCTTTCATGCCTTTGGGAATTTTAACTTCCAGCGTTTTGCGCTGAATTTCCGCTTCACCATAGGCATTTAAAGTAGGAATTTGTAAGGTAATAGTTTGGGTGGTACCGTGGAATCCAACCTCAAGATCGACCTCTAAACGCGCATGTTGGTCTTCGCCTTTATGGCGGGTGCTATTTTGGCGTTGATATTGATAGTTTGATCCTCCAAAACCTGAACCAAAACGCCCAAATAAGTCTTCAAATCCTGAAAAATCATGTGCCTGTTGTCCGCCTTGGGTATTACGAAATGCCTCTTCAAAACCGCCAAAGCCTGCATTGGGGTTGAATTGCTGTGAGCCTTGCGGATGATCGAGTTCAAAGTCATATTCAGCTTTTTTTGTTTCATCACTTAAGGTGTCGTAGGCGACATTTAATTCTTGCATCCGTGCCTCAGCATCAGGCTCCTTACTGACATCGGGATGATACTTACGTGCCAATTTTCGATAGGCTTTTTTAATTTGTTCGGCGGTCGCATCTCGCGTTAAACCGAGTATTTCATAATGGTTCTTCGGCATAAATAAGATTAAATAAATTGATTAAGTTTTAATCATTATTCAGCCTTTCAGCAGATTTCAACAGTAAAGATATGTTCCTTATTGTTTCAAAACATGACAAAAAAAAAGCCCCGATGAAAGGGGCTTTGATGGATGAGGAATACTTAATATTTGACCCATGTGATGTTACGCCCACCGCCATTTTCGGTCGACGTTCCTCGAATTCGTAAGTGCTTACCATTATTGCTGAGTCGTGCATATGCGTCATAACGTAACCCTGTGAAAGGGTCGAGGAACTTTCCATGGCTATAGGTCAAATCTTTGGGATTGTCTAACTGCAAATGGCTGAGCGTTGTCATGCCGACGATGGGCTGATTTTTATTGACCCCATCACACTTGCTACAGTTTTCTATTTTTACCGCACCTGGAATTTCGCGCGTACTTACGATGACTGCTTTATAGCTATTGTTTTTGTCTTTTTCAATCATAACGTCACTGAGAGAGTATCCTGTTTTATCATCGATAGTTTTCCATTTGCCGACCAAGGGATCGGTGGCTGCAAAACTGGAGAAGGCGCATAAACTGCTGAGTACGAAAAGGCCGCAAGAAAATTTCATGATGATAAAACCCCAATGGAAGAGAAAAATAAAGACATATAAAAATTATGGGTTTATTTATAACGAAATTTAAGCGGTGTGACCAGTGAAATATCTATGAATAAAAGTGATGAATCATTTGAATTATCTTATTTTTATGAGAACAAAGGCATAAAAAAAGAGCATTTCAGCTGCTCTTTTTTTATTGCACATGACGTGCTTAGCTTAAGTGTTCACCAAATAAAGCCAAGGCTTCTTCTGCACTAAAGCTGTATTGCGTGTTACAGAACTGGCAATCCATGGTAATCGGGTTTTGATGTTCTAGCGTTTCACGAACGGCTTCAGCGCCAATTTGTTCAAGCGCTTGAGCACAACGTTCTTTAGAACAGGTACAGCCAAATTTCAGTACTTCAACTTCAGGTAAGCGTACTTCTTCTTCGTTGTATAAACGGTAAAGAATTTCACTGGACTCTAAATCGGTTAACTCTTCGATTTTGAGCGTTTCAGTCAACATGGTCAGACGTGGCCATAAGTCTTGGTCGACACGTTCTTGTTCCTCTTCACTGTTACGTGGTAACAGCTGAATAAGTAAACCGCCAGCACGCTGGGCTGAACTGGCCAAAACGATACGCGTTGGAATTTGGGCAGACAGGTCATAGTACTGCATTAAACAACCTGCAAGATTTGGCTTGTCTAAAGCCACAATCCCTTGATAACGCTCACCAAATTCGGGCTCAATATTAATAAAGAGTACAGGGCTAATGAGGGTGCTCAATACCGTACTGCTGCTGTCGGCAGCATTAAAGCGAGGATCTGCTTCATAATCCGCCAAGGCACGTACTTCACCAAGGTGATTACATTCAGCCATGGCCCATTTGAAACTACCTGAAGCCTGAATTTGTAAACTAATACGGCCTTTAATTTTTAAAGTACTGGCAAGTAATGCCGTGGCACTAAGCATTTCACCTAACAGCACTTGGACTGCAGGTGCATAATCACGCTGCGCCAAGATGGTTTGTAGGGTTTCTTCTAGATGAACCACTTCACCACGAACAGGACTATCTTCAATATAAAAGCGTTGACGCAAATCAGACATAAATTTCTCCAATATCCTGTCTTAATGGTGACGATATTGTAAAACACAAGTCATTTTACTTCATCCCGTGTGACATCTATTCGGTCATGTTGTAACTCGCGTTGTAGGTCAACACCAACAGGACTTTGACGGAGCTGCGTATCACTTTCAAATAAGTGTTCTAATTCGGCTAGAGCATTACGATGTGTTTCATACACTTTCTGTTCGTCGTTATAAATACTTTGCTGCTGTGCGAGCAGTTTTTCATCATAATCTCGAAATAACTCAATGCTCTTATAAGCATCTTGTTCTGCAATTCCGAGATTACGCAGGGCAAAATAGGCCATCCCTAAAGACGATAAATAGGTTTCACGCCAAATATGTTCCACTCCTAAGTCACGTAACAAATGCACATGATGTCGATCACGGGCACGGACCAGCAAGTTTAAATCTGGATAATTGAGTCGGATATGGCGTGCCACATTCATGGAGTCTTCAATATCATCGATGGCTAGTACAAACACTTTGGCATGTTCGATACCGGCTGCACGCAGGATATCGGGTTGAGTGGCATCACCATAGTAGAGTTTTCCGCCATAGTTGCGAACGAAATCGACCTTGTCGATATTGCTGTCAATCGCCGTGAAGGTTTGGTGCTGTAAGTGAACTAGTCGTGCCACAATTTGTCCGACACGGCCAAAGCCAGCAATGATCATCGGGTTATGCTGTTCAGGAATCTCATCATAGACAGGTGTAGTTTCTTTCTCGAATAGAGGCACCATCCACGAACTCATCAGCCAGTACAGAATAGGCGTTAGAATCATCGACAATGTCACGATCAAATTGATCGGCTCTAAAATGGCTTGCGTAATCACGTGTTCACTCATGGCAACATTGAGCACCACAAAAGCAAACTCACCGCCTTGTGCCAAACAAGTGGCCAGCATCAAACTATTGCGCCATGAAAACTCGAAGTAGCGAGCGATGGCCGTTAAGGCCAGTAGTTTGACCAACATCAGCAATAATGCACCGCCAATAATCAGACTTGGGCTTTCCCACAGGAGCGAAACTTGCGTGCTCATCCCGACGGTCATGAAAAATAGACCGAGAAGTAGACCTTTAAATGGGGCAATACTGGCTTCCAGTTCATGACGGAATTCAGAGTCAGCTAGAAGTACCCCAGTTAAAAATGCGCCCAAGGTGGTACTGATGCCTAAGACATCCATTAGCGCGACTACGCCTAAGACAATAAACAAACCGACTGCAGTAATCAGTTCATGCGCGCCACTTTTAGCCACAAAGCGGAAAAAAGGGCGCATGAGATAGCGGCTAAATAAAAACAAGCCTGTAAAGGTGGCCACAATTGCTGCAAAGTAGGCCACGCCATGATGGGTTGAGTTTGTTCCCGCAAGAAGGGGGATAATCGCAATCAGCGGAATCGCGGCAATATCTTGAAAGAGTAAAATGGAAAAGGACTGCTGACCAAAAGTGGTATTGAGCTGCTGTTTTTCGCTTAAAAGCTGTAGCACAAAAGCGGTAGAAGAAAGGGCAAGGGCAAAACCAATCACGACACTGGCTGCAATCTGTTGTTGCAGGGCAAAAAAGACGATGCACGCCAGTAGCACGCCGCAGAGTGTTACTTGTAAACTGCCCATCACAAAAATGGATTTACGCATTTCCCATAAACGTTGCGGGCGAAGTTCGAGTCCAATAATGAACATCAAGAAAATCACGCCGTATTCAGCGAGTTTATGGATGTCTTCAGGGTCATGGACGACATTTAATACACTGGGGCCGAGTAAGATACCCGTGAATAAATAGCCGAGTACCGTGGCAATCCCCAGCCGTTTTGCCAACGGAACGATCATCAGTGCCGTAGCTAAAAAGAGGGTGATTTGAAGCAGTAGAGACATTGCCCTGTCCTAAATTTTTTTCTTTATGTTGGAAGTTTAAGGGAGAACGCGACTCAGGTCTAAACCTTATTCACGTCAAGTCTTAACTTAACTCTTGTGGATCAATATCAAGGCTCAATTTCATACCATGCGGTTTGTTGTGCCAGACATTTTGCCACCACTGACGAATGTAAAAATGCATCCTTGCACGGTCTTTGGACAGTAGTACCATATGCGCTTGATAGCGGCCTGCTTTACGTTCCATCGGCGCAGGAATTGGCCCCCAAATATCAATACTGTTTTCTGAGGCTTGGCGCAATGCTTGTGCATGCTCTTGTAAAAAGCTTTGGTTCAGTTCTTGGTCTTTGGATTCACAGCGCAATAAAGCCGCATAGCGATAAGGTGGCATCCATGCAGCTTTACGCTCTTTCAACGTTTGCTTGGCAAAGCTACGATAGCCCGATTCCAGCAGGGTATTCAGCAAAGGATGGTCTGGACGTAGAGTTTGTAAATAGACTTCGCCTTTTTTCTCGCCACGCCCAGCACGTCCAGCGACTTGGATGACGAGCTGTGCAGTACGTTCTGTGGCACGAAAGTCAACACTGAGTAGGCCTGAGTCGATGTCTAAAATCGCCACTAAAGTCACATAAGGAAAGTGATGTCCTTTGGCCAGCATTTGGGTGCCGAGCAAAATGATGGGTTCACTTTTCTGAATCTTGTTATAGATTTTTTGCCAGCTGCCGACTCGACTGGTCGAGTCACGATCCACCCGAATTACGTCAAAATTTGGGAACAGTTCTTGTAGGTTTTCTTCAACTTTTGCGGTGCCTAAACCAATTGGTTTCAGTTCGCTATGCTGACATTGCGGGCAGTGTTCAGGCATGCGGTGGATGGTGCCGCAGTGGTGACAGTGCAAATGCTGATAGGGCTGTCGATGCACGGTAAAATTGGCATCGCAATGTGGGCACTTGGCCTGCCAGCCACAACTTTCACAAATCAACACAGGCGCATAGCCGCGACGGTTTAAAAAAATCAGCACCTGTTCTTTTTTATCTAAGCGCTTTTGTACTTCATGAATCAGTTGTTGGCTGATGCCATTTTGTTTTTGTGCCACTTTCAGATCGATCACATGCATTTTCGGCATCACGGCCACACCTGCACGTTGGTCCAACTCCAAACGAGTCATTTTACCTTGTTCGACCAATGCATAACTGTCGATACTTGGCGTTGCAGAACCGAGGATAATCGGACAGTTTTCTAAGTGTGCACGGTATAAAGCCACATCACGAGCATGGTAACGGAAACCCTCTTGTTGCTTGAAAGATAAGTCATGCTCTTCATCTAAGACAATCAAACCCAAATGCGGAAGGGGGGTATAGATGGCAGAACGTGTGCCAATCACAATCGAAGCTTTGCCCGTTTGTGCGCTTTGCCAGGCTTGCAGGCGCTTAGAATCATTTAAACCTGAATGTAGTAGCGCAATATGACAGTGAAAACGTGACTGAAAACGGCTCACTGTTTGTGGGGTGAGACCAATTTCAGGCACTAATACCAAGACTTGTTTGCCTTGTTTTAAAACCTCTTGCATGACTTGCAAATAGACTTCAGTTTTCCCACTACCGGTTAAACCATCCAGTAAGAAAGCATGGTAGCTATGACGAGCTTTGAGAATGTTTTGAATGGCACGCTTTTGTTCATCATTGGGCGTGAGGGGCATTTGCGCCAGTGTCATGGCTTGCGGTTTAAAGTCTTGGGCTTCAAGTATGCACTGGGCGATTTTCTTTTTTTCTAAGGCTTTTAAGGTCGCAGTTTCAATGCCAGCCAAATTTAAAATGTTTTCAGAAGTTCCGGTGGGATGCAGCTTTAAAATTTTATAGGCATCTTGTTGTTTTTCAGAACGCTTTAATTTGTCTTCGGCATGATCATCGATCAGCTTCCACATCCGCGCCAATAGGTTATAAGGTTTGCCTTGGCGTAAAAAGCTGGGCAAAGCAGCATGCATCACTTCACCAATGGGAAATTGGTAATATTGCGCTGACCATGTCAATAAACTTAAAACTTTAGCATCTAGAATAGCGTTGTCATCGAGCAACTCAGTTATGGCTTTAAGTTTAAAGCCTAAATCGAGTGGTTTCTCATCAGTGAGTTTCTCAACAATGACACCGACCACATTTTGGCGACCAAATGAGACAGCCACACGTGCACCCACTTCAGCTTGGTGGTATTGTTCAGCCGTTAAACTATAGTCAAAACAGTCATATAGATAAACGGGAACAGCCACGCGGATACGGTAGCTTGGTGTGGTGGAAAGTGTATTTTCTGGCATAAAAAGCTCAAAATGTCCTGATGAAATTGTCGTTGTGCGATGAATGAGTTGTGTTAGAGTGATGACATAATTTATAACTTAGAATATGAATGATTTTGGTGCCGACATGCAACAGCGCCAAATGACTAAATGGACAATTAGAAAGCGTAAACATGCCAGCATATCAATTTACCGCACTCGATGCCGCAGGAAAGCAGCAAAAAGGCGTGCTCGAAGGGGATTCAGCGCGTCAAATTCGGCAACAACTTCGTGATAAAGCGCTGATTCCAGTCTCGGTTGATCCTGTTGAACAAAAAGATAAGCACAGCAGTAAAACATGGTTTCAAAAACAAATTACCGCCTATGATTTGGCCTTATTGACACGTCAACTTTCTGTACTTGTAGCGGCGGCCATTCCTCTGGAAGAAGCCATTCGTGCGGTCGGAAAGCAGTCAGAAAAAGCGCATGTACAAAATCTATTGATGTCAGTGCGCTCTAAAGTATTGGAAGGTCACTCTTTGGCGCAAGGCTTACAGCAATCTGGACGCTTTCCAGAGTTGTACATTGCCACGATTTCCGCTGGCGAACGTTCAGGACATTTAGACTTAATTTTAGATCAGCTGGCAGACTACACCGAAAATCGCTTTGCTATGCAAAAGAAAATCCAAGGCGCGATGATTTATCCGATTATTTTAATGCTGATGTCTTTTGCCATCGTGATGGGACTTATGACCTATGTGGTGCCTGACATTGTCAAAACCTTTGACCAAAGCAAAGATGCCTTGCCATGGATTACGGTTGCACTAATGAAAGCCAGTGATTTTATTCGAGTGGCATGGCCATTTTTATTGGTAGGCAGTGTACTCGGCATCGGCTTATTACTGCGATTTTTAAGAACCACCGCAGGGCATTATGCCTTTGATCGTTTAACGCTCAAATTGCCATTATTCGGTAAACTTTCACGTGGTATAAATGCCGCACGTTTTGCCAGTACCTTGTCGATTTTGACCCAGTCGGGTGTGCCCTTGGTGGATGCATTAAAAATTGGCGCGGCGGTGAGTAATAACTGGGTGATTCGCGATGCGGTCAATCATGCCGCAGAAAAAGTGACCGAAGGTGGAAACCTTGCGACCCAGTTGGAGCGCAGTGGTTATTTCCCACCGATGATGGTACAAATGATTAAAAGTGGTGAAACATCGGGTGAATTGGATCGGATGTTGGAGCGCGCATCGACCATGCAAGACCGAGAGGTGACAACGCTCATATCGACCTTGCTGGCTTTACTTGAGCCACTGATGTTGGTTCTGATGGCAAGCATTGTCTTGGTGATTGTGATCGCAGTGATGCTGCCGATCGTCAACATGAACAACATGATTTAATTTTAAAAATATAAGATGGAAGAGAAAATTCACATGCAATCAAAAATCTATAGACGCCAAGCTTCAGGCTTTACCTTAATTGAAGTCATGGTAGTGATTGTTATTTTAGGTGTGTTGGCAGCCTTAATTGTACCCAATGTGATGGGACGCGGTGAAAAAGCCAAAGTTGATACCACTGTCATTACCCTTAAAGGGGTTGCTGCGGCATTGGATCAATATAAATTGGACAATGATAAATACCCTTCGATGCAAGAGGGTGGACTCGACGCTTTGGTGAATAAGCCTGAGTCTGCAAAAAATTGGTTGCCAGGCGGTTATGTGAAAGGTGGATATCCGAAAGACAGTTGGGATAATGACATTCAATATGTTGCACCTGGGACTGATGGACGACCATTTGATTTATATTCTTTTGGCGCAGATGGACAGCAAGGTGGTGAAGAAGCCGATGCTGATATTCAGTATCAACCTTAATTGAGAATTATTATATATTGGGTTTAATTGAATATATCATTACAGTGCATAGGTTATGTCAATGTGGACTGTAATGATAATACATCTTAATTTAAAATTAATATCTAAGATTATGATTTTAAAATATTAAATATAATAAACATCAGCTGAGATTTATAATAAGAATTATTCCCATATTTGTTGATTACAAATAATGTAAATTATGGATAAAAATAGGCTTTTTATTTATTTAAATCCTTGCATAATGTTCTCAATGGCAACTGATTTGCCTGAGGAGAATAGAATGAAAGCATTAACCTTGTTGGATGAAATGAGCCAATTCCATTGGTCGATGCTCAAATCTGTTCTTTTGATTTTGAGTATGCTTCCTGTTGCTCAAGGTATTTTAAGTGTGTGGCAGTCGACTGAAGGCAGCAGCCAAATTGTGGTGGGTTTCTTTGCAATCAGTCTGTTCAGCACATGGGCGGTTTTGAGCTTTTGGTCTGCGTTAAAAGCAACCGTACCCACACTCGATCAAGTGCAGATTACAGCATTAGAACAAAAAGTGGTCATGTTATATCGTTATACCCCGATGCTCTTTTTAGCCGGTATGGTGTCCTATTTGGTCGGTCAAATTTAATACTGACATTTATAGTTGTGATAAAAACCGAGCACATACGCTCGGTTTTTTATTGCGTCATGAAGAATGGCGGAAAGATAGGATCGCTTGTCTGTTTCGTTGTATGTGATCCTCGTGTTCGCTCCCTATACTGTAGAAAATATAAATATAGAGTGAAATATGGAACAGATTGATTGGGCGGATTTTTTAAAAGTCGAGCTCCGAGTCGGGCGTATTATTCAGGCCGAAGTGTTTGGGCAAGCACGTAAGCCCGCTTATATTTTACATGTCGACTTTGGTCATGAAATTGGCATTAAGAAATCGAGTGCGCAGATTACTGAGCGTTATCAACCTGAACTGTTATTGGGTAAATTAGTGGTGGCAGTGGTTAACTTTCCAAACAAACAAATTGGTCCTATCCAGTCTGAGTGCTTAGTGACAGGCTTTCATGATTCAGACGCAGGTGTGGTACTTTGTGTGCCTGATACAGATGTTCCAGTAGGCACCAAGCTACTGTAGCTGAAAAAGAAAAACCCAAGCTCAGCTTGGGTTTTTCTTTGGAACAGTCTGATCCAACAATAGCAACTATCGACGAGACTTAAACGATACATCGACTTTACGTGGACGATAGATCCAGCCCAAGATCAGTAAAAAGACTGAAAAACCTAAAATTGGCCAGTCACTTAAACGGGTATATAACGTTTGACCTTGCATAGCAGGCAGTTCGCCACGAAGCACGGTTGCCACATCTTGCGGAGCACGTTTTACGATATGCCCTTGATGGTCAATAAATGCAGTTACGCCTGTATTGGTGGCACGGATAAACCAGCGTCCATTTTCTTTGGCACGCATTTGCACCATCTGTAAATGCTGTAAAGGGCCTGCGGTTCCCGTAAACCATGCATCATTGGAAACTGTCACCAAGAAATCACTTTGGCTGGCATTACGACGCGTCAAGTTCGGATAAGCCACTTCATAGCAAATGGCTGCACCTAAATGCTGCTGATGAATAGAAAGCGGTTGTTGCTGTTGTTCGCCACGCGAAAAACCACTCATCGACGGATCATTCTGCATGGCAGGCAACACCCATTTCAGTAAACCAGATAGTGGAATATATTCACCAAAAGGCACTAAACGTTGCTTTTTATAGAGTCCTTCGGCTTCAGCACCATTGGCCATAATGCTGTTGTAGTACAGGGGGCGACCTGCCTCTTCAGAGCCTGAAATATCCCAGTATGGAATACCGGTGACCCACGCCGTGTTGGTTTTCTTGGCTTGTGCCGTCATTGCAGCTAAAAAGGGTTCGATATCACTTTGGAACATCGGAATAGAGGATTCAGGCCAAACAATGAGGTCTCGTCCCCATTCTGTTTTGGTCAAATCCGCATAGATTCCAAGTGTTTTCAGTTGATACTCAGTGAGCCATTTTAAGTCTTGTGGGATATTGCCCTGAATTAAAGAAACCGATAATGGCGGTGTATTTTTTGCGGAGACGAATTCAATTTTTGACGCGCCCCATGCACCAAGCACCAATAAAGCAGAGGGGATGACCCAGAAGACGCGACGGTTTAAAACTTCGACCAGTGCGCAGGCTAAGACCAAGACTACAAACGACACCCCAAAGATACCAAATAATGGCGCATACCCATCCAGTAAGCGTTCGGTAAAGGCATAGCCCGCAAACAGCCATGGGAAGCCTGTGAAAACCCAGGTTTTTGCCCATTCAAAAAGCACCCAAAGCGGAGCGAAGGTCAGTGGCGTTTCAGGGAAAAAACGGCGGTAAATAAAGCTTTGGACAGCCGTGAATAGGCCCATGGCCAAGGCCATAATGCCGATCATCCCGACACTTAAAGCACTATTGGTATCGCCATAGACATGAATGGAAGTGTAGAGCCAAAAAGCCCCCACGAACCATAGGCCAAAACCATAGGCCCAACCAATTCCAAAGGCCTGTTTTGCACTGCGTTTACGTAAAGTGGCATAGAGCAGTGCAGGGGATAAGATTGCCAACCACCAATAATGATAAGGGGCTAGTGCAAAACTAAAGGCCGACCCTGAAAATAAGGCAATTAGAAGCGGATAAATTAAAGGTAACTGTTTTTGTTGTGGATTGGGGGTTAACAGTTTGTCAAAGTAAGCTCTCATTTACGAACGGCTCGAATCAGATGAATAGAACGTGCATCTGCTTCTACAATGGTAAATTCCCAATTTTCAAGATCAATCACCTGACCTTGCAAATCACTCACTAAACCAATTTCTTGAAGCAATAAACCGCCCACAGTTTCAACCTCATCATCAGAAAAGTCTGCATCTAAAAGATTGTTAAAGTGTTCGATTGGTGTAAGTGCTTGAACCAGCCACGTATTTGCGGTCGTTGGGTCATTGTCGGGAATAATATATTCCGCTTCTTCATCGATCTTGTCGTGTTCATCTTCAATTTCACCGACGATCTCTTCCAAAATATCTTCTAACGTCACTAAACCTGAGGTTGTGCCATATTCATCAATTACCACTGCAATATGCGTTTGGGTGTTTTTCAACATGCGAAGCACTTGGTCTGAGCGTGCGCTTTCAGGGACATATAAAGGTTGGCGCATCAGCGCACGTATATCCACTTTATTGTTTGGTTCAGTCAAAAAAGGCAATAAGTCTTTGGCCAATAAAATGCCCACGACATTGTCTGGTTGATCGGATGAAAAGACAGGGAAACGTGAATGTGCCGACTCAACCAGAGTATGCAAAATGTCGAGTAACTCATCATCTTCTTGTAGGCTGATCATCGATGTACGCGGTGTCATGACCTCGCGGACTTTGGTTGCTGGAAGGTCTAATACGCCTTCTAACATCGCAACAGTATCGGGTTCTAAAAAACGACGTGAATCTTGAACTAACTTTAACAGTTCATCGCGAGTTTCTGGCGCGGTACCTAACCATTTGCGTAAGCCACGCATTCCCCACGACGGGCCTGATTCCTCGTGCATGATCTTTCCTAAAGACTCTTAATATCTAAAAAACTTAATTTTATCATACCGTAGAAAACACAGTTGTCTATTGTAATTAAGCAAGGATTGCATGAATGATTAGATCAATACTTTTAAATACGAGGTTCATCTGCCATCAAGCTATGCAAACAGATATGCGAAATGGGCTGTTGTGTTAAAATTGGCAAGTTTTTAAATTTTTGAGTTTATATATGTCTGATTTGGAAGTGAGCCCTAGCATCCAATTAAACACCCGTGGTTTACGCTGTCCAGAACCTGTGATGATGTTGCATCAAGCCATTCGCAAGTCTAAATCTGGAGATGTAGTGGAGGTGTTTGCAACGGACAATTCAACTTCATGGGATATTCCGAAATTTTGTATGCATCTTGGGCATGAACTTTTGCTACAAGAAGAGCGCTTAGACGAAAACGGCAATAAAGAATTTCATTATTTAGTTAAAAAGGGTTAGGACATTTGTCTTAGCCTTTTAAAATGTGCTTGAGTAAAGAAAAAGAAATCAAGTTCATCCAAGGAAATCAGAATGAAAAGAATAAATGTGTTCTTATTGGCTCATGTTTTTGCATTATTTTGTTCAATTTCTTGGGCAAAATCTTGTGAAGTTCCTGTAGGTACGATGAATGTTGCAGGTTTAAAAATTGGACAGCATATTCGTGAATTTCAACAGCATCATCCCACCGCAAAAACGGTTATTTTAGGGGGCGATAATTATCAGTTTGAATTTGCACAAGGTGTAGATACACAAATTAAAAAAGCTGGTGTGAGCTGGGTTCAGCATATTCGTTACGATCCGCATTCTAAAATGATTATTTCATACAGTTTAAGTTTTCTAGATGGGCCTCTTGCGACGTATGAAACCGATTTAGATGTTTTTAAAAGTCGAGTATTAAAACGCTTTCAGGTGGCGCAAAACGGCTGGAAACAAGCTGAAAATAAATATGTCTATCAGTGTGACGATTATCGGATTGAAATTTATCAAGATCATGGGGTTGGACATACCGCGATAGGGCCAACAGTGATGGTTTTTAGCAAAAAGTCAGATGCCTATTAATTAAAAAAATCCCTTCAGTGCTGAAGGGATTTTTTTTAATCTAAAAGTGATTACTTGCTCGAAAATGCGCCTCAGCGCAAGCCCGTTTTAACATTACATATTCGGTTATGAGACACGGTTAGCAAAGCAACCGCTTTACCGTGTCGCAAGGAATTACATATTCGGGTAATTCGGACCACCACCACCTTCAGGAGTTACCCAAGTAATGTTCTGAGATGGATCTTTAATATCACACGTTTTACAGTGCACACAGTTAGCCGCGTTAATTTGGAAACGCTTAGAACCATCGTTCTCTTCCATAATTTCATAAACACCAGCAGGGCAGTAGCGCTGAGCTGGCTCGTCCCATTTTGGTAGGTTTACATTTACAGGAATAGAAGCATCGGTCAGTTTCAAGTGTGCTGGCTGATTTTCTTCATGCACCGTATTCGATACAAATACTGAAGATAAACGGTCAAAGGTCAACTTACCATCTGGTTTTGGATAGTTCGGTTTCACTGTTGCTGCATCTACAGTTTTCAGTGTACTGAAGTCAGGCACTAAGTCATGCAGTGTAAACGGGACCTTAAATACATTTTGATCGATGAAGTTAAATGCACCACCACCGAACGTGCCAAATTTGTGCATTGCTGGGCCAAAGTTACGAGAACGATATAACTCTTCTTTTAACCAGCTGTTGTTGAACTTGTCTGTGTAAGCGGTTAACTCTTTTGCAAAGAAGTCTTCACCTTCAAGCACACGTGCAATGGCAAGGTCACCACCTTTTTCAACGCCAGCTTGAATCGCTTCGAATACCGCTTCGCCACACAACATGCCCGATTTCATGGCAGTGTGAGAGCCTTTAATTTTAGCGAAGTTTAGGAAGCCTGCATCATCACCAATTAAAGAACCACCTGGGAAGGTGAACTTCGGCAGAGAGTTCAAACCGCCTTTGACAACAGCACGTGCGCCATAAGAAATACGCTTACCGCCTTCAAGATACTGTTTAATCAGTGGATGCGTTTTCCAGCGTTGCATTTCTGCAAATGGATACATGTGTGGGTTTTCGTAAGATAAATCTACGATCATACCCAAAGTAACTTGGTTGTTTTCAGCGTGATATAACCACCAACCACCAGAAGAACCGGTTTCAGCTAGAGGCCAACCTGCACCGTGCATCACCAAACCTGGTTTGTGTTTTGCAGGGTTAATTTCCCAGAGTTCTTTGATACCGATACCATAGTGTTGCGGGTCTGCATCTTTATCGAGATCGAACTTGGCAATCAGGCGCTTACCTAAATGACCACGACAGCCTTCAGCAAAAATCGTATATTTGGCATGTAGTTCATAGCCTGGGGTAAAGTTATGCGTTGGTTCACCATCTTTACCAATTCCCATATCACCAGTTTGGATGCCTTTAACGGTACCATCGGCATGATAAAGAATTTCAGATGCAGCAAAACCTGGGAAAATAGAAACTTCTAATTCTTCAGCTTTTTGGCCTAACCAACGCACTACGTTACCAAGTGAAATCACATAGTTGCCATCATTATGCATGGTTTTAGGAACCATCCAGTGCGGCGCTTCTTGTGACTTTTCAGCAGACATTAAGAAATACGTTTTATCTTCAGTTACTGGAACATTTAAAGGCGCGCCTTCTTCTTTCCAATTTGGGAACAACTCATTGATCGCACGCGGTTCGAGCACAGCACCTGAAAGGATATGCGCACCAACTTCAGAGCCTTTTTCTACGACACAAACGGACAGATCATTAAGGTTGTTTTCAATTGCAAGTTGACGAATTTTAATCGCAGCAGAAAGGCCAGCAGGGCCTGCGCCAACGATGACTACGTCAAACTCCATCGATTCACGTTCGATGTGTTCCATGTAGGACTCCTCATATGGTTAAAGGTGGCAACCGTTTTGACTCAAAGAACGGTGCTGCCATGAGTGTTCTTAGTTCCCAGACACAAAATTTATCATCGTGTCTTTTATATTGTGAGCTAGTATAGGTTTAAACCGAGTTCTAGCCAATTGGCTGAATCATATTATTTTTCCGTCAGACAGGCATGAATTTTATGGATAAGCAGCACAACTCAGCAAATCCGACGAAAAAAGTAGCTATTGCTGATAATAAAAACTTAACCGATATTGCACAATACATAAAAGATGGACAGTCCGGTCACAAAAGGTCAATCCCCCCTTTAGATCAATGGCACCCAAAGCATTGTGGCGCAATGGATTTGAAGGTTTTAACCAATGGAGAATGGTGGCACGAAGGTCAATTGATCAAACGTCCAGCCATGATTGAGTTGTTTGCAACGGTACTTTGGAAAGAAGCAGATAAGTTTTATCTCAAAACTCCGGTCGAGCAGATTGAAATCAAGGTTGAAGATGAGCCTTTATTTGTCAATCAGGTCGATCAAGTCGAAATTGCAGGAAAAATCTACCTACAGCTGACCACGACCACGCATGATGTGGTGATTGTTGATGAAGACCATCCCATTTTTATGCGTGCCTTCCAAGGGGAGCTACGCCCTTATGTGCATGTCCGCTTTGGCATCAATGCACTGATTCAACGTGCGGCTTTTTTTCATTTGGTGGAAATGGGTGAGCTAAGCGACGATGCGGAGGGTCAGGTCAAACTGTGCTTACAAAGTGGTGATTTGCTATTGCAATTAGGCACCTGAGGTTTAAGCTTGATTGATCTTTTAACTTTATACTGCAACGAGTTCTCATGAGTGCCATTCAGCCCTTATTTCCTCTGATCAACCCCATGCCAAAAGCGACAACCAATGCGCCAATCGGGATATTTGATTCGGGAATAGGCGGTTTATCCATCGCTCAAGAAATTGCCAAGCATTTACCGCATGAACGATTTATCTATTTTGCCGATACCGCACATGTGCCTTATGGGCCGCGCGATGATCAAAATATTCGAGAATTGACTGCGCAAGCGATTGAGTGGCTTTACCGCAAAGGCTGTAAAGTTGCAGTTGTGGCCTGTAATACCGCTTCAGCCTTTAGTTTGGATTATTTACGCGAGCACTATGGCGACAACTTCCCGATTATCGGCCTTGTTCCTGCCCTAAAACCTGCGGTATTGCAAAGCAAATCCAAGACTGTGGCTGTTCTAGCGACCCCTGCGACCTTTCGCGGGCAGCTGATTAAAGATGTGGTGGAAAAGTTTGCACAGCCTTCGGGAGTCACAGTGATTCCAGTGACCTGCTTAGATTTAGTGCCTTTTGTTGAAAGCGGCGCACAGATGAGTGCGGCATGTTTAGCCACGTTAAAAGATATTTTACAACCGGTTGTTGATCAGGGTGCAGATTACTTAGTTTTAGGCTGTACCCATTACCCTTTTTTGAAAATAGCGATACAATCTATTTTTGGTCAGAAACTGACATTAATTGACTCTGGACTGGCAGTTGCACGACAAACAGCCCGTATTTTAATCAAAAATGAGTTATTATTTGAACAAAATCATGATGGTGATGTTCGAATTGAATGTTATGTCAGTGGAAATAATGCAGAAAGTTTGAGACCTATCTTACAACTTTTGCTTGAACCAGAACTAAATTGGACTATTTCAAATATATCTGATTAATTTATAAACAAATAAATCGAGTATTTTGATATATAGTCAAAAATTGCAACCTAATATGCTTGAGTTAGTCGCAGTGTCTATCTAATAGAATTTGGGGGATTGGATGCTGCGAAGAATAATGAGGATAACCGATGCTCGATAAGCGTTATCAAGTGTTTATAACCACCTCTGGAAGCGAGATGCAACCAGAGCGGATCATTTTGGCCCAAACTTTAGTGGGCATGGGATTTTTTTCTTGGGGATTAGAACAACGGACACCACTTTCAACGGCTTTTGCACGCCGTCAGATCGATGACTGTGACTACGTTATATTGTTGCTGGGCAGCAAATATGGCGAACAGTCCGTGTCAGGGGTGGGATATATGCACCTTGAATATATTTATGCGGTCACCAAACAAAAGCCGATTATTGTATTTATGCATGATGATCCCGATGCACGTGAGTTATGTTTACATGACGACAAAGCTGAGCTGCGTGAAAAATTCAAAGAGTTTCGGAAACTGCTGCAAAACGAAGTCGATCAGGTTTTCACTTATCGCACCATGCGTGACTTGGAAATGGCCGTGCGCTTGAATATGACGCAAATGCTGGAGCGCTATCCTGTATCGGGTTGGGTACGTCCGCAAAATACCCAAGTGTTGCATGACGAAATTGATAAACTCAAAGCCAAATTGGTGCAAGTGGAAACTGAAGCGGGTAAACGTGAAGTCGATCCATTTTTGTCTTTACCCAAAGTGGCTATGCATGAATTTTTTGCATTTGATTATCGGATGCATGCCTATCAAGATGGCAATTTTAAAGAGCTGAAAATTCAAAAGCAGATGACTTGGGCGCAATTACTCTCGGTTTTGGGGACAACCTTTATTCACCCCACTCCTGAAGAGTATTTCTCCAAACGCATAAATGAGTATTTAAACGAAACTGGTTTGAATGATGCACGTCTAGAAATGCCTCGTGCCCATGCTGTTGCGCGCTCGCAAATTAATATTCGTGCTTTGCACAGTATCAAAATGCAAATGCGTCAAAATGATTGGATTGTTCAGTCGGGTCGAGATGATCGTCAGCGCATGCTTTGGCAGTTGACCCCGAAGGCGACGAAACTTTTGGAGAGTAATTTATTGGAAAAGGATCGGCCTTTTCAATTTCAATCTTCGTAGTTATCCATTTAGATAATGAACTGAAAACTGTTACAGTAGAGACATTCGAAAACGAGCCACGAGGGCTGAATGTCTACTGCAAAAAAAGCAAAAGTTACTGTTATTTTGGCAAATTTGGGAACCCCTGATGCACCGACAGCTTCAGCAGTGCGTCGCTTTTTGGATCAGTTTTTGTCAGACCAGAGGGTGATTGAAATTCCCAAACCGCTTTGGCAAATTATTCTCCGTTTATTTATTTTGCCGTTTCGCCCGAAACGCGTTGCCCATGCTTATGAGATGGTGTGGGGCAGCGATTCTCCAATGCGAGAAATTTTGCTGACTCAAGTGGCCGCGTTACAACAGCAGTTGATTTTGCAATACCCCGAGTTTGAGCTGAATATCGTCCCTGCGATGACTTATGGTAATCCAGGCATTCAGCCCTTGCTCTCTGAGTTGAGTCAAACACCCCAAGATCATATTGTGCTCTTTCCTTTATTTCCGCAGTACTCGGCAACATCCAGCGCGCCTTTATATGATGCTTTCGCGAAGTGGATTCCAAAGCAGCGTAATTTGCCAGGGCTGAGTATTATTCGCGATTATTATCAGCACCCGTTATACATTCAGGCTTTAGCGCAAAGTGTGCGTGATTTCCGTGCTGAACATGGGGTGACTGAAAAGCTGTTAATGTCTTTCCATGGTATTCCACAGCCTTATGCCGATAAAGGTGATCCCTATGCCGACCGTTGCCGTATCACTGGGCAGTTAGTGGCGGCCGAATTGGGCCTAGCGGAGAATGAATGGGCCATCAGTTTCCAGTCCCGCTTTGGGAAACAAGAGTGGGTGAAACCGTATACCGATGTCTTACTGGCCGAATGGGCGGCGCAGGGTGTGAAATCGGTGCAAATTATGAGTCCGGCGTTTTCAGCGGATTGCTTAGAAACTTTAGAGGAACTGGCGATTCAGAATGCTGAATTGTTTTTGTCTCAAGGTGGAGAGCGGTATCAATATATTCCAGCCTTGAACAGCCGCGGCGATCATTTGCAATTGCTCAATACACTGGTTCAAGCTAATCTTGATGCCTTAAAACAGACATTAGCCAGCAAAACGAATTGAGGTTGACACTCTATGTTGCAAGTTAAAATTGTGCCTGTAACGGCATTTCAGCAGAACTGTTCCATTGTTTGGGACAGTGACAGTAAAGAAGCAATTTTAATTGATGCAGGTGGAGAGCCTGAGAAACTTAAAGCAGAAATTGAAGCGTTGGGTTTGACAGTAAAAGCGCTGTGGTTGACACATGGGCATTTAGATCATGCTGGAGCAGTCGGGGCATTAAAAAAACTGTGGGATGTCCCTGTGATTGGGCCGCATAAAGAAGATGCCTTTTGGTTGGATATGATCCAAGAAGTCTCGCAGCGTTATGGTTTTCCTATTCCTGAAAAAGTGGATGTCACCACATGGCTTGAAGGCGGTGAAGTCCTTAAACTGGGCAGTGAAGCGTTTGAAGTACGTTTTGCCCCTGGACATACTCCGGGTCATGTGATGTTTTATAACAAAAACTATGGTTTGCTTTGGACCGGCGACGTGTTGTTTAAAGGCTCCATTGGTCGTACCGACTTTCCGCGTGGTAATCATCAGCAGTTGATTGACTCTATTCAGCGTGAATGCTTTAGCTTACCCGATGAGACGCAGTTCATTTCAGGACATGGCCCAATCAGTACCATTGGTTTTGAAAAACAACATAACCCTTTTGTGGCAGGAAAAGCAGGCTAAGCGCTTTGTGGTCTCATTAAAAAATAAAAAAGTCAGCAGCTGCTGACTTTTTTATTTGCGAAATGGATTATTCAAAATGTGTTGGGTTTCTAGAGCAAACACGATAGAGAATAAGGCCACTAATAGTCCAACCGAGAGGATCAACAGATCTTGCATATAGATGCCAAAACTGAATAGACAGATCGCGAGTAAAACGCCAATTAAAACAATAGTCTTACTCAGGATGTTCATCTTATCACCCTTTAGGATGTTATTTTTGTGACTTGATCATGCGGTGAGCATGTACCAATTTGGGGGAGTATAGTCGACGAATGATCTTTTTAAGCGAATATTAAGACATTAAATAATGAACAATTTCTCTTAAAATATGAAAAATATAATGAAATTAAACATATTATTCTTCTGAATTTTCTGCCTGTGGTGCATCTTGCGTTGGGAGGCGATATTCATCATTGGCCCATGCACCTAAGTCGATCAGTTTGCAGCGTTCAGAACAAAAAGGACGAAAGGCGTTGTCTTCCCATTGACTCATTTCTCCACAACGGGGACAAGGGAAAGTGTGTGGCATGATCGACTCCAGATAAAATTTTCGGATTGAAATAGGCAAAAACGTTGGCAGTTGTTAGACTGATGCGGTTTTTTCTTAGTTTGATCTGATTATGCCGATTCGTCAATTTCAAGCCCAGCGTATGCATGCGCCTCGTGATTTTCAAATGATCAGTCCTGATCCACTGTGTGTGGAAATTGGGGCGGGCAAGGGTAAACATGCTTTATTGTTTACGGCCAATCATCCTGAGAAAAAGCTGATTGCGGTTGAACGTACCCGTGAAAAGTTTGTGGCGATGCAGAAACAACATAGCTTAGAAGGTCAGCAGAATTTACAGCTGGTACATGCCGATGCTTTACCGTGGGTGGTACATGCCTTGCAGCCGCAGCAGGTTGAACAGTTTTTTATTCTTTATCCCAACCCTGAACCGCATAATCCTGCACAGCGCTGGTTGAATATGCCGTTTTTTGAGTTTCTGATTTCACGTTTACAAGTGGGCGGACAAATTACGTTAGCCAGCAATATTCCTGAATATATCGAAGAAGCACAGCAACAGTTGATTGAGGTGTGGAAGTTACCATTTGTAAAAGAGCGTATTGCGGATAGCTCAGCGCGCACGCATTTTGAAATTAAATATTTAGAACGTGGTGAGCTCTGCCAACAGTTGATCATCACCAAACCTGAAGGTTATCGCACGCGCTTTGACGCGTTTCAGGCCTTGCAAGGTCAGAACCCGCAGGCGCAAGCTTCGGATCAAGCTGAATAAATCATGGCAAAGCGTATTGCAATTATTGGGGCGGGCCCAGCCGGTTTGATGGCAGCAGAAGTGTTGAGTCAATATGATGTTCAGGTCGATGTGTTTGAGCAAAAACCATCTGCTGCTCGTAAGTTCCTGATGGCGGGTAAAACAGGACTAAATATCTCTCATGCCGAACCTGTGGAGCAGTTTATAGGTCGTTATGATCAAGCAGAATGGTTGGCACCTTGGATTCGTAAGTGGGATGCAACATGGATTCAAGCATGGATGAAAGGTTTAGGCATTGAGTCCTATGTCGGAACGTCTGGGCGTATTTTCCCGATTGAAATGAAAGCCGCGCCTTTATTACGTGCATGGTTGAAACGTTTGGTTGAGTCAGGCGTCAAGTTTTACTATCGTCATCAATGCCTCAGCCTCAAAGAGCATAAGCTTGAAATCAAGTCTTTGCTTAGTGATCAAGCGCATAGCCAGAGCTATGATGCGATTGTCTTGGCTTGCGGAGCAGTGTCATGGTCTCAGCTCGGTAGTGATGGCGCATGGCAAAACTGGTTGGAGGCCGATGAAATTGAGCCTTTTCAAGCCAGCAATGCTGGGGTAGAACATGAATGGTCTACCTATATGCAACCTGTCTTTGGGCAGCCACTGAAACGTATCGCGGCATGGGTGGGCGATGCGGAAAAAAGTATGGGCGATATCGTCATCACCCATTATGGCCTAGAAAGTGGTTTGGTCTATAAGCAAGGTCGAGCGCTACGTGCACAGCAAAAACAGCTCCAACCTTTAGTGTTAACGCTTGATTTACTGCCAGATGTCACGGTACAAGAATTGGCTGTGCGTCTGAAACCCACAAAAAAACAGTCTTTAAGTAATGTTTGGCGTAAAGCTGGTTTAGATGCAGCTAAGGCGAGTTTAGTGCGAGAGTTGGTTGCAAAAGAACACTGGAATCACCCTGAACAATTGGCGCAGCAGGTGAAGCAATTACAGATTCCTTTAACTGGTTTTCGTCCGATTGAAGAAGCGATTAGTTGTGCTGGTGGTGTGCGCCGTGAAGGCCTAAGCTCGCAGCTACAATTAAAATCCAATCCTGCCGTTTTTTTATGTGGGGAAATGTTGGACTGGGATGCACCCACAGGGGGCTACTTACTCACGGCATGTTTTGCAACAGGGCGTGCCGCAGGTGAGGGTGTGATGCAGTATTTGAATGTGGCAAAAAAAATGCCGTAAGCGATGCATCTGAAAATCAGCTGTGCTAATTTGAATAAAAAATTCAAGGAGCATCATGATGTCGGATCTTCAGCAGTATGTGGGCAGCTGCCTATGCGGTGCAGTGACTTATCAAATTGATGGGCCGATTGGCGATATTATTCAATGCCATTGTCAAAAATGTCGCAAGGCCAATGGAACGGCATATGCAACCAATGCACCGATTGCTAAGGCGGATTTTAAACTGACCTCTGGTCAGGACGTTGTAAAAAAATATGCATCGAGTGCAGGCACAGAGCGTTGTTTCTGTGGCAACTGTGGTTCACCTCTTGTCAGTATTAAAGCTGAAACACCTGACTTTTACCGTTTGCGGATCGGCACTTTAGATACCCCGTTACAGCAAAAGCCGACGCAGCATATTTTTGTGGCGTCTCAAGCCGAGTGGGACAACATTTGTGATGCATTACCACAATATGCTGAACGCCCATAGTTAGAATAGATATAAGTAAAAGGGATCATCGGATCCCTTTTCTTTGTCTGCGATTGAGTTAGTAGCCTGTCGATATCGTATCTTGAGCTTTAGGATACTGCGACTGCCAGTGTTCAAGCTGCTCTTGAGCATGAATGAGCTCACCGAGGCCTTTCACGTTGTCATGTGGTGCTGCGGCTTTATCTTGGATGATTTTGGCTTGGCTGTCCCAATATTGGTACATCAGAGTTTGAATGTAGCGCCCTTGCTCTGTTTTTAAATCCAGTTCTTTCAGCATATTCAGTGCAGACTGAATATTGTCTTGTTGACGTGTTTTTGCAAATTCATCCGTGAGGGTTCCTGCCTCACGCATTTTCATGAGTTCATCTTCCATTTCATCACTCATGCTACTAAAGCGCTGGTCATAGTCGACCAAGAGCGCAATATCGTGTGGATCATTGGCTGTTTTAGCAAAACTTTTGATGGGTTCTGAGCTGAGTTCTTGCAGAATTTTATCATCGCTTGAAAGCGTGTCTTGCTCAGCAGATTGATTGGCTTTGTTACAGCCTGTGAGGGTTAAGCTGCCACCTAAAAGAAGCGGCAGTAGAACCTGTTTCAATGAAAGAGTATGTGGGTTCATATCGGTGTCCTATTATTCTGCTATTTTTTGAAAGTGATAGGCATAGGTGATGTAAGGAAAACTGATTTCGTCCTGTGGCTGTTTACCTGTGTACTGCAGCACAATTTGCTCAAACTGATGTTTTAAATCCTGCTGTTGCGCCTTAGGCATTGCGGCAATAAAGCTGGTCGAAAGGAGACGTTTTGAGACGACTTGTTCTACTGTACCTGTTTGCTGCTGTGCAAACTGATGCAGGCTTTTGAGTTGAAATAAGTGTTGATGTTCAAAGACTTTTTGCCACAATCCACTATGATAACGTGGAGTCCCTCCTTCTAAAGGAGCGAGTCGTTCTGCGAGTGCATTGACCCAGTCGACTTGAGTGTCGCGTTGGTTCCAGACCAAGCCCAAATGCCCTTGCGGTTTCAGGACACGATGGATTTCCTTTAAACTGTCCATGTTGGCAAACCAGTGGAAAGCCTGCGCAGATAAAACTGCATCGATACTTTGCGATGGCAGGGGAAGATGGTGACTAAAAGCTTGTAAAGTTTCCACCTGTGGATAGGCTAGTTTGAGTTGAGCCAACATTTCGGTGACAGGTTCGATGGCAGTGAGTTGTCCACTATGTGGAATCAGATAAGGCAGAAACTTACCTGTGCCCGAGGCAAGATCAATCACATGAGAATCTGCGTTTAAATGCAACTGCTCGGTGAGCCATGCATGGATCTCTTGTGGATAACTTGGACGCACTTGTTGATAAAGTTCAGCAGCTGCGCTAAACCCGTGTTGTGCTGCAGGATGGAGTAATTGTGTCATATTTTGCGCTTTTTTATCTGCTCTGCATCTATAAAATAACACATTTGGTTCGATGAAATCGCTTATGCTGTATGGAACGAACATGACCTCACTTTATAGGAATGAAATCTCTCAGCATGGACATGGCGAAACAAATTATTTTTGAAGACGAACAGATTCGTGTCATTTTTTTACAGGGTTCATCGGACGAACTTATTTTCTCTTTTGGCGACCTGATTACTCGTGCCAAGGGAACGTCGATCAATGCTGAAAAGTCGCTAGCAAAGTTTGGCTTTAATGTGGTTGGCATTATGCCGAAACAGAAGTCATGGTTTCCAGAGTCTTCGATGTTGGCGATGTTAGAGGCAATTCGCGCTTGGATTGCCCCCTTTCAAACCCGCATTGCCTATGCAGGGTCAATGGGTGGTTATGCTGCGATTAAATACTCTAAACTGCTTGGTTTTAAGCGCGTAGTAGCTTTGGTGCCGCAGTATTCGATTGACCCAGAACAGGTGACGGATAACCGCTATAACATGTTCTATCAGCCTGAGCTGAACCATGACATGCAGGTTCAGCCGAAAGATGTCTCGGCAGAGTGTGAATACATTGTTATTTATGACCCTTACTGCCCTGAAGACCGTGCGCATTATGAAAAATTACAAACGGTCGTGCCGAATCTGAATACCCTGAACTTACCTTTTACAGGGCATGATGCGATTGCGGTTTTGGCCAGTTCAGATTTGTTGCACGATTTTTTACGTCATGAGTTTGATGCGCCGTATTTTTATAAAAAAATTCGTGAAGTGAAAAAGAACAGCAAGTTTTACTATCGTAAAGTGATCGAAAACTTGTTGCCGCGTCATCGCTTTTCTTTGGGACGAATTCTGAAAAATAATGAGCTTGAGTTAGATGGTCAATTTTTTGATGCCAAGCTAAAACAAAGCATTATTCGCGAGTTACTCAGCAATCGACAAGTGAGCCAGACCGATCTGTTGAAACTGGGCATTCAGGTCAATTTACCGCAAGAAAATAGCTGTCAGTTAATGGATAGTTTTGGACATGGTTTAGTGTTTAATATGATCAGTCAAAAGATTGAAAGCTATGCACCAGATGCCATTGCGCTGAATCATAAGTTTCTGCTGCCGATTTTTGCCAAGGGCAATGGACTAGTACACATTTACTATAACGATATGCGCTATACCATCGTCATGAATGACAGACAGATCATGAAGTTGGTGCATGAACAAGCCGAATTGGGCGCTGGAATGCATCCATTGTTAATGAAAAAATACAGTGATTATTATCTGATTAGCTATAAGCAGTTTAACTTTAGCTGTGATGAATATGGTGGCTTTGATTTGGTCGAAGATATTCCAGAAACAGCGCAGTTTTTGGTGTCAAGCGATGCTGAGTCAGATGTGTTTCTATGATGCGTTTATGTGATGTATTCCTATAGGGCTTTGGTCTAAAGCTAAGCACTTGTTTTGCGCCCTATTTGGTTTAATATGAAAGTATTGTTTATATTTTAAACAATACAGATAAAGATCAAATAGGGTGGAAGCAATGCAAAGACATTGGTCGGCTGTATTTATAACATTACTGTTTATTTCAACCTCACAAAGCGTACTGGCACAAAGTTTAGACCCAGCTTATCTGACATTTGGTGGTGGCCTGATTCTCTTACTGATCCTGACGTTTTATGTGATTAAACAGATCAGTATTTCTATTCGTATTCATCGTAATAAGCCCGTTAAATAGCGGGCTTTTTTCTGTGTGTTGCGGCTATTTTTAAGTGGTGAAGACAGTGTTTACGTTGAAAAAAGGGGCTGAGTTAGTTTAAATAAGCGCTCTATCATTATGCAGAACAACTGGACGTGAGCAATGAAAGCCGTATTTTTAGATTATGCATCCTTAGATAAAAATGATTTGGACTTTCAAGCACTGCATGCTGTTTTTGATGAACTGATCCTTTACCCAAGTACCGATGCTGAGACGCTTGTTGCGCGTGTGCAAGATGCAGATGTGATTATTAGCAATAAAGTAATGGTGGATGCCGATACCCTAAAACAATGCTCTCAGTTAAAGTTGATTTTAATCTCTGCCACTGGCACCAATAACATCGATTTGCAGCAAGCCAAAGCGCAAGGTGTTGTGGTGTGTAATTGTCAGGGTTATGGCACGGCAGCGGTGGCACAGCACACTTTAATGTTGATGCTTAACCTTGCAACCTCCTGCTTGCAATACGAGCGTGCGGTGCAGCGGGGCGAATGGAATAAAGCTTCGCAGTTTTGTCTACTGGACTACCCAATTATTGAACTTTCAGGCAAGACATTGGGCATTTTAGGCTATGGAGAATTGGGGCAGGCGGTGGCTAAACTCGCTGAAGCATTTGGAATGCGAGTTTTGGTGGGCAATTTGCCAAACCGTCCACACGCTGACTCAACACGAGTAGGCTTTGATGACTTGCTGGCACAATCAGATTTTATCAGTCTGCATTGTCCATTAACCGATGATACTCGCGACCTGATTGATGCTCAAGCTTTTGCAAAAATGAAAAAAAGTGCCTTTTTAATTAATTGTGCACGGGGTGGAATTGTCAATGAAGCAGCTTTGGCAGATGCGTTAAAACAGGGTGAAATTGCGGGTGCTGCAACTGATGTATTGACCGTTGAGCCACCAAAAGAGGGTAATGTTTTATTGGATGCACATTTGCCGAATTTAATCATTACACCACACAGTGCGTGGGGCAGTGTCGACGCACGTCAACGCATGGTGCAGCAGTTAGTGGAAAATGCTCAAGCTTTTCAAACAGGGCAGCCAATCCGTCTGGTGAATTAAAGCAAATAATGACAACGAAAAAGCCCGTCAGATGATGGGCTTTTTTGCTATTAAAGCTTAGTCACTTTAATTTCTTCTTCTGCTTGAGCAGGTGTAAAGGAAGACGGTGCTTGGGTAATTGTGGGGTCATTTACTGTTTGGTGGACGACAGGCTGTGGAGATGAGACTGAAGGCACTTGAACCGCAGGAGCATCTACGGGTGCAGATGACGGTTGACTCAAGCTGCCTTGGTAAATGGGGGCAGGTTGATCCGTTTGACCAGTAATCACTTGCTTGGTTTCATGCAGCTTTTTATTCACATTTTGGGTAACTTGCTGTCCTGTTTCTTTGGCTTGTTCTGCGGTGTTGTTGGTGATGGTTTTTGCACTGTCTAAGGCTTGGTGTGCAGAAGGGCGAATTTTTTGGATGCCTTTTTCTGTTGCTGTCCCGACTTTTTCCGCCGTGTTAATCACACCTTCTTGAGTTTTATAAGCCCAGACATGAAAGATATTGGGGTTTTTACCATAAGGTGTAATTGGCTTTTGTGCTTGCTGAGTGGTGGTTTCTGTTTGTGCCCATACACCTGCTGTTGTCATTAAAAGAGCGCAGAAGAGTGTTGTTTTCATCATGTTCATAGAGCAGTGTACCTCTTGGGCTATCGTGCATAAATCAGCGTTTTAGCATAAAGCCTCTTTGTGTGAATTTCATGTGCTTGGTTGTAAACAAGCGTTGTGTGCAAACGTATATAGCTAAAAAAAGAGCCCAGCATGTGGACTCTTTCAACTCTGGAGGAGTTTAACTTCTACTTCGCACCAACGACAGCATCGGTCGATGAACCGACTTTGGCTTTAGCAACAGGTGTATCTAATTCCACTTGAGCCTGCCCATTTACGTCAGCATGTTTAGGTTGACCACTGACAGCCTGCTTAGTTTCCTGCCATTTTTGTTTGGTCGCTTGTTGGCCTTGTTTCGCTTTATCCGCTATATAGTGACCACTTTTTTTGGTGTTATGCTCAACAGAGTGTTTAACGTCACCAGCCTTATCTTTTACGACAGCAGATTTTTCAGCTGAAAATTCTTTGGTGTCTTGCCATTTTTCTTTGCTGAATGCTTTGGTTTTGTCGACACCATGCTCAACCGTTTCTCCTGTCGCATGCGCGGCATGTTTGACATCATGTTTTAAGTTTTGCAATACGCTTGGCTGCGAGGTTTGAACTTGAACATTGGCCGATGTATTGGCTGTGGTATTTGCAAATAGGGAAGTGGAGGCTAAAAGTGCAGTGGTTAAAGCCGAAGCGGTGAGTGTTTTTATTAAAACTTTCATCTTTGATTTTCTACCTCTTATGACAGAACCCGATGAGGAGTTCAGAACAGCAGTCATCATAGACAGAAATGAGCTCAAAAATAGCGTTTGATATGAAAGTCGCACAATGCGGCAACAGCGCATGAACAATGGGCTGAAAATTGTGTCGTTCGGTTAATTCATTAAAATTATGTAAGTTTATGCGTGGTCGTTGTTTTAAATGTAAAGAATATGGAGACTAGCGTTGAAATAAAAGATATGAAACAGAAGGTGTTTGAGAGAAAGTCATCACTGATGTTGTACCAGTGATGACGATTTGCTTAGTTACATTGCGCTAAGGCTTCTTTTGCAAAGTGATTACGTAGTGCGAGGAAGTTTTTCTGTACTTCTGCATCATGTAATTCAAATTTGGTTGCTGTACTGGTGCCATCGAGTGCAAAGGTTGCTGAGCCACCTGTGATGAGAGTGTAGTCACGGAACGCCCACTGTTCTACGACTTTGCCTGCTTTGAGGTTGCCGGTAAATTCGATGACGCACTTGTCTTCAAATTTGGTCAGTTTTGCTTTGTTATTGGTTGTGTCTGGATAAACTTCAATGTTTTGGACTTCTTGTAATACACCCGCTGTCAACTGTGGAATCGTTGGTTGAGATGTACATGCTGTAATAGAAAGGGCAGCAAAAGTAGCGAAAAGTACAGTTTTTAATTTCATAAGGTTCGTTCTTGTTGCGAGTTGTTAGGTTGAGTATAGGGGCTTGGTAGTTTATTGGCTATAACAAATAGTCTAAATATTGTTTAGGATGAAGGAGCTGTATGTGTTGATTTACGACGTCTACTTTTTTTGTATTTGGTATTGCAATAAAGCTGATTGATCCGACTATAATCAGTATGAAAATAAGAACTACTGCATGCTTCAAGCGGAAAATTTTTAGGTCACGAATATAGATTAACTTTAAATGTTCGAAAGCTAATTCTTTTGAGATATCTAAAGTTGTATCTTCAATTTCATTTTTATAGTCTTGAACTGATTTTTTAGAAAAATTATTGGTTCTCCAAAAAATATTGAATAAATTAAATTTGAATAAACCAGCATTAAAATATAGACCTTTTTGATCTGTACTATCATTGATATGCTTACTAGGGCTGTCGATTACCGAAAGTGCTAAAAGTAAAATGACTACTGTTAATAACCAAATAGCTAAAATGATAGTGGCTAGAGCTTGTTGCCACCATAGTTCATTTACAGTTAAAAATTTAAAAATCTCTCTTATTTGTGGAAAAGGAACAATGCAGCCAGCTAGTAATGCACCGATTTTAAAGTCGATTGCTCTTATGTTTTGTTGGGTATCTTGAATAGCAGAGTGAAGAAATTCAAATTTATCCATTTTTTTGAACCCATTCATTCATTTTACTATTGATAGTATCTCCTTCATAACATTCATATGTAGTATTCCAATTTAACCAATCCATCTTTTTTTTATTTTCATCCGTTAAGTTATTATAAAAAGTTTGACTGTACAGAGTTCTTTCTGAATCCGATCGATTGGCTTTTGAACATAGATCTGCAGTCTCGCCAACAAGCTTTCCTATCCAAGTCACTTCATTGATTCCACTGCCACTATATCCTGCTTTAATCATTAATACATCTGCATCGTGACAAGCAATACCTGCTTTTATTTCAGAATAATTTTTCTTTCTTAGTTTGACATTTAGAGTATCGATAATGGATGCAGCTTGTGCCGCCGTACTAAAAATACTATCAATATCACTTTTTTTGGGGCTGTTAAAAACACCCCATACACAATCGCCTTCGATATAAATTTCTCTTAATCTTGTATTACCATTAAGAATAGCAATTAGTTCTGAAATATAGCTTCTATATATTTTAGCAGTTACAGGACGAGTATGTTTTTTTGAAAACTCCTTAGAGCCCCTCATATCGATAAATATGGCTGAGCAAAAAATGTAATAGCCATTAGTAAAAGTTAGATTATCACGACTAGGTATTTCTTTTTTATCTTCATAATTATTATCAGAAGAATTTAGAATTTCATCTATTCGGTCTCGACTTTTTTCAAAATCATATGCTTTATAATTGGCTTGCATTATATTTCTCTTAAACAAAACCCCGCTAATTTATAGCGGGGTTTTGTTTAAAACTCAAGCAATCTAGACTTTAATGCTGCAACACCGAAATATCTGCAACACTGGTAAACAAATCACGTAACTGCGTCAGTAAACGTAAACGGTTTGCTTTCAATTCAGCATCATCAGCCATGACCATTACATTCTCAAAGAATGCATCAATTGGCGCACGAAGTGCAGCTAACTTAGAAAGCGCAGCGGTATAGTCTTTTGCAGCCAAAAGTGGTTGAACCACAGGTAGAACATTTTGAATCTCTGCATAAAGTGCTTTTTCAGCATCTTCAACCAATTTAGATTCGACAATTTCACCCGTAGGTGCAGCTTCTTTCGCCAAGATATTGGCAACACGTTTATTCGCAGCAGCCAAAGCAGCAGCTTCAGGTAAACTACGGAAATGATTCACCGCAGTTACACGCTTATCAAAATCAAGAGGTGATTTTGGAGAAAGTGCTTGAACTGCTTGAATCACATCAACGGCAACGCCTTGGTCTTCATATTTCGCACGGTAACGACCTTCAAGGAATGCAACAGCATCCGCCAAAGTCTTGTCGTGGTCTTTCAATACATCGCCATAAGCAGCCAAAGCAAGCTTGATCAATTCTTCAATTGAAATATCAAGATTATTTTCAGTCACTAAACGCAAAATACCAATCGCAGAACGACGTAAAGCAAACGGGTCTTTAGAACCTGTAGGCGCTTGACCTATACCGAAAATACCAGTCAACGTATCTAAACGATCTGCAAGGGCAATCGTAGTACCTGTCTTAGTTTGAGGTAAAACGTCACCTGCAAATTTAGGTAAATATTGCTCACCTAAAGCTTCCGCAACTTCATCATTCTCGCCTTCAATACGTGCATAGTAAGTGCCCGCAATCCCTTGAAGTTCAGGGAATTCGCCAACTAATTCAGAAGTTAAATCACACTTTGCAAGAAGTGCTGCTTTTTCAGCATCGGCAGGATTTGCACCTGTGATTGCAGATAAAGCCACAGCCAATTTAGCAATACGTTCAGATTTATTCCAAAGCGTACCTAACTGTGCTTGGAAAACCATATTGGCTAATTTTTCTTTACGAGATGCAAGCGGTTGTTTTTGATCTTGTAAGAAGAAGAATTCTGCATCAGACAAACGAGGACGTACAACTTTCTCATTCCCTTCAATGATTTGAGTTGGATCTTTAGACTCAATATTTGAAACAGTAATGAAATAAGGTTGAAGTTTATTGTCAGCATTCACCAAACAGAAATACTTTTGGTTGTCCTGCATCGTGGTAATTAAAGCTTCTTGAGGCACAGCAAGGAAGCGTTCTTCAAAGCTGGCACGAAGCGCAACAGGCCATTCAACCAATGCAGTTACTTCATCACGTAAATCAGTAGGAACGATCGCAATCGCATTCACTTCATCAGCAAGTGCTTTGACTTGTTGATCAATGATCGCTTGGCGTTCTTCAAAATTTGCTACAACTTTTGCAGCACGAAGTGCATCTAAGTAAGCATCTGCATTGGCTAAAGTAATCGCTTCAGGTGCATGGAAACGATGACCATAAGTCACATTACCTGCTTTATGATCCTGAATGGTTGCATTAACCACATCATTGTCTTTTAACAATACAACCCATTTTACAGGACGAACGAATTCGGTACGGCTTGCCGCAGAACGCATACGTTTTGCAATTGGAAGGTTATCTAAAGCAGTTTGTAAAATTTGTGGTAGTAAAACGTCAAGACTTTGACCTTTCACATCTTTTAGGTAGCAAACTTTTTCAACTTTACCGGCTTGGAAAGTTGAAACTTGATCCGCAGTAATGCCTTGACCACGCATAAAGCCTTCAAGTGCTTTGGTTGGCTTACCTTCAGCATCATAAGCAGCTTGTACAGCAGGGCCGTCAAAACGTTTTTGAGTATCTGCTTGAGCACCATCTACATTGATAATTTTCAATGCCAAACGACGAGGCGCTGCATAGGCTTCGATAGAATCAAAAGCTAAACCTGCATCTTTTAAGCCTTTTTCTGTTTCAGCTTGCAATGCATCACGTAAAGTTTTTAAGCTTTTTGGTGGAAGTTCTTCACAGCCAAGTTCAAATAAAACTGTATGTTTAGACATTATTTGTTCTCCGCTGATTTTTCTGCTTGAGCCGCTTCTGCTTCAACCTGAGCTTTCAATTGAGCTAAAACTTCATCACGTAAATGTGGTTCTGCCATTGGGAAACCAAGCTTGGCACGAGCCGCCACATAGCTTTGTGCAATTGAACGTGCCAGAGTACGAACACGTAAAATATAGCGTTGACGCTCGGTTACAGAAATCGCACCACGTGCATCGAGTAAGTTAAAGCTGTGTGATGCTTTAATGACTTGTTCATAGGCAGGAAGTGGTAATTCTGCTTCAATTAAACGAGATGCTTCGGCTTCATAGAAATCGAATAATTCAAACATTTTGTCGACTGGTGCGTATTCGAAGTTATAGGTTGATTGCTCAACTTCATTTTGATGGAATACATCACCATAGGTCACAGTACCAAATTGACCTTTGGTCCAAACAAGATCGTAAACAGAATCGACACCTTGTAAGTACATTGCCAAACGTTCAAGACCGTAAGTGATTTCACCTGTTACTGGGTAACATTCAACACCACCGACTTGTTGGAAGTACGTAAACTGAGTCACTTCCATACCGTTGAGCCAAACTTCCCAACCTAAGCCCCAAGCGCCGAGTGTTGGAGATTCCCAGTTGTCTTCTACGAAACGAATATCGTGAGTGAGGGTATCAATACCAATGGCTTTTAACGAGTCTAGGTAAAGCTGTTGGATATTATCTGGGTTTGGTTTTAGTACCACTTGGAATTGGTAATAGTGTTGCAAACGGTTTGGGTTTTCACCATAACGACCGTCTTTAGGACGACGTGAGGGTTGAACGTATGCTGCGTTCCAAGTTTCAGGCCCAAGTGCGCGTAAGAATGTTGCAGTGTGGAATGTCCCTGCACCCATTTCCATATCGTAAGGTTGTAAAATGACACAACCTTGTTCAGCCCAGTAGTTTTGTAAGGCAAGAATTAAGCCTTGGAATGTATCAATATGCGATATGGCGCGACTCATGCAGCATCCATTATAAATATAAGAAAAAATTGGTTCTAAGTATAAGGATTTTGCAGGGGAGTGGCAAAGGGTTCAGCAGGATTCATTCATTTAAAAATTTAACTGTGGTGGTTGCGTGAGAGAAGTCAGATAGCACGATTTTTGTATGTTGAAAAAGATTGAGCTGCGTGTATTACATAGACAGTCTATTCTCTGGTTTGAGCCAAATTGCCCGAGTTTGCTATATTAAATTTCTGCACAATAAAACCAAGAGCACCCCCATGCCAAAATTTTATCTTCAGATCCTTGTTCTGCTGGCTACGTTCAGTGGAGCGGTTCACGCACAGCAGCAAGAGGCCGAGCCAGATATTTATAACCAATGTGTTGAGCAGACCATTCAGGCTTTACAGCTTGTCAGTATTAACAATAGTGTGGTGGAGATCTGTTCAGAACGAGCCAAATACCTTGATGAAAAGAAAATCGTATCATTACTTGATCAAATACGTGTGCAAAGTCAGCAGGATAGCCAGCCAGAACGTTATCAAGCCATTTTGAAATCACAACGCTTGTGGAAAGCCTATGTTGAGCAAGAGTGTGATAATGCAGGGCAGTATGTTGGATCGCCTATGTATGCTTTTTGTCCTATGCAGCAGTATGCCGAACGGGTTGTACAGTTACAGCAATTCGTTCACTAAAGGATTCAGTAGAATTACTCATAAAAATAAGATGTAAAATAGATGCATCTTATTGGTGAGACCACGTATAATTTTGCACCGGTTAAGTGCGAAAAAGTAGAAGGGTGGCTGTGTTTCATATGCAACTTGAATGGTTAAATACCTTAAAACCAAATTTTAAAGTGTTACCGCTAAAGGAAAGAATGCTCTGTGGTTTAGGTGCATTGTTGGGATTAGCACTGTCTTCACTCATAAGTTGGTGGCTTTTGGGTGGGATCAATGCATGGTATATCGCCCCGATGGGTGCGTCCTCGGTATTGCTTTTTGCCGTGCCAGCCAGTCCTTTGGCTCAGCCATGGAATATTGTGATTGGGAATACGATTGCAGCCGTGATTGGGGTGACCTGTGCACTCTATATTTCAAATTTGACCGAAGCATTTAGCATTGCTGTGGCTTTGTCGATTATTTTAATGATGACGACAGATTCTTTGCATCCACCGAGTGGCGCTGTGGCGATTACAGCAGTGTTGGGAGGTGAGACGGTACACGAGCTGGGTTATCAGTTTGTATTTTATCCTGTTTTACTCAACTCGATCCTGCTCCTTGTGATTGCGATAGTGTTCAACCGATTGCTCGGGAAACAATACCCAACTGTGGCACAAGTCAATACGCGTAGCACCGACCCGACTCCAACCCAGAAGGTTACGATTCAACCTGAAGATATTCATCAAGTTTTAGCCCAAGAAACACAGTTGCTTGACATCAGTGAATATGATTTACAAAAACTGATTTTAAAAGCCCAAGCGCAAGCCGATACTCGCTTTCATCTAGACCTACGCTGTCGGGACATTATGAGTAAAGATGTCCTGTGTTTATATGAAGATGAAGACATTCAAGTCGCTGTGGAAAAATTTAAACAGGTCAATCTGATGAGTTTACCTGTGTTAAATCGAGCTGAACAAGTATGCGGCACCTTGGCTTTATATGAAGTGGTGGAGTGGTTCCAAAAGGCGACGGATTTGCGTACCTCTTGGCAAGATCAAGTCAAGCACATTATGAAACGTCAGGTGGTCACGGTACAGCCGGATCAAGAACTACAAGATTTGATTCCGTACTTTGTTGAACGTTCTTTTAACTATATTCCTGTGGTTGAAAATAAGGCTTTGGTCGGCATCATTAGCCGTGCCGATATGATTGCAGCGTTGTATCGTCTGTTACAACATCACTAATTTATGTGAGTGTCATAGGCAAAAAAAAGCTACGACACTTTGGGGGAAGTTGTCGTAGCATAAAAAGAAACTTTTTTGAGACGAAAGATGTGCGCTTATGGGTTGCGATGATCTGGATTAACAGTACGTATCGTATTGCTATAACCCGATCGAGCCTGTGGAGAATGCTCGATTTGGTCTTTTTGTTTCGGCATCACCAACCAAAGAATCAGGTAAACCAAAATTCCAGGGAATGCTGCACTTAACAGTGAAATGGTGATGAAAACAATACGAAGTAAATTTGCGTTCCAACCAAAACGTTCAGCAATACCACCCATCACACCAGCAATCATGTTTGAGCGGTTTGAGCGATATAAACCAACATTGGCCATCTAGGTCTCCTTAAAAATTAAAATCTGAGTGGCTTTATGCACTCATAATTTAAAAATGGAGATGGAATTAAGTTTTTAAAGGTGACGGAGCTAATTAAAAAGTAAAGTTATGTAAAGAGATAAAAGCTGGGGTTTTGATCAGGACTAAAATGTGCTCTATTTGGCGTTGAGCTAGCTGCTTAAAGTCAGCAAGTCATTTGAATCCGAGAAAACACCAGGGGTCAGGATGGAATATTCGTGATGATTATGGAGATTAATCACGTGCAGGAAGTGAGTGTGGAATGAAGTTGAAACGAAAGCATCAGGGTTTGATTGGCGCATTACTGCAAGGAGCGGTGGTGCTAATCGGTGTATCGTTAGCTGGCTGTGATGGTGGGCTGTCGGAGGCGTCACAACAACATGAAAATAGCACGGTAGAGGATGCTGCTGTTACGGCTGAGTCGGGGAAGAAGCTGACTGAGGTGGCAGGACGGGCAACCATGCAAGATGATTCGGAGTATGCACCTCGTAAGCTGGATATTGGTGAACAGCAGTTTATTGGGCGTTATCGCACACAAATTCAATGTGATGGTTATTTTTTCCCTTGTGAAACGGGGAAGGCTGATTTTATTCTCAATTTTTTACCTGATGGTACGGTGCATCGCAGCATTGTGCGTTTGGGTAAGGTCTTTTCAGAAAAACAACGCCCTGGCTTTTCAAACTTAAGTTATCGCCGTGATACATGGACCATGAATAAAGAGCGAACAGAGTTGATCGTGCATCGTAAAGAGGGGATTAATTTTTATTATCGCGTGGTGGATTCGCAAACGCTGCAAATGGATTTGGATAAAAGTAATAATCTAGATGCCACTAACCAAAAATTGTATGCACGAGGTTTTCCGAAATTAGAGCGTGCGTATACATTAAAGCGTGAGCCTAATTCATAGTTAAAATGGAATTGTGCAAAGCAACAGAATAAGACTGAAGAATAATAATAGTGAAGAAATGAACAGCGTGCGAATTTTATGACTTAAATAGCGTGTCGCTAAATAAATGTCATATCAGTGCAATTAAAGAGGATTTAAATAAATGGTGGGTCGTCCGCGATTCGAACGCGGGACCAACGGATTAAAAGTCCGCTGCTCTACCAGCTGAGCTAACGACCCTGAGCAAGGTGTGCGAAAGAGTATTCGCTGAAAGTTTAAAAAAGAAATTTTTAAAGCATTCGAACCTGAGCAGGTTTGTAAAATTAGATTTTACAAGAAAGATGGTGGGTCGTCCGCGATTCGAACGCGGGACCAACGGATTAAAAGTCCGCTGCTCTACCAGCTGAGCTAACGACCCATCAAGGGTATCAAAGGAATGGTGGGTCGTCCGCGATTCGAACGCGGGACCAACGGATTAAAAGTCCGCTGCTCTACCAGCTGAGCTAACGACCCATATCATTTGATGGAGCGTATTGTAGCAAGATATGCATCGAGCGCAAGTAAAAAATCGCAAACTTGTTGATGTTTGATTATAAATACAACAAATTTGCGATTAGGTAGCTAAAAAACAAGCAATTCGCGTTTAGAAGCGATATTGATAGGCTTGAATGTTATCAAAGACTTGTTGCGTTAAATCTGCATAGGCACTGCTGTTGGGTAACAGGACCAGCAAGCGTTCATCCGTTTTTTTCGGGTCAAAGGCTTGTTCTTTGAGCTTGTTCTTTTGGTATTTAAACGTTCCTGTAGTTTCAACTTGCTTTTGTACGCGTAAGAAAACGGGTACAGCATAGGCAGGCAGACATTTTTTAAAGCTCACGAGCATTTGGGCTAAATCCTGCTCATTCAATTCAGCGCCGTCTGCCAGTGTAATCGCAGCCATCCCCGCTCGGCCATTGGTGTTCGGAATTTCGACACCATAAACCACGGCTTCGGTGATTTTGTCATATTCACTAACCATGTTTTCAACTTCAGTCGTGGACACATTTTCGCCTTTCCAGCGGAAAGTGTCGCCTAAGCGGTCGACGAATTGGGCATGACGGAAACCAATGTCGCGGACTAAGTCCCCTGTGTTGAAATAAGCATCGCCGGACTTGAAGACATCTTTAAGAATCACTGATTTATTTTTTTCAGGGTCGGTATAGCCATCAAAAGGGGAGCGGCGGGTAATTTTACCAATCAATAAACCAACTTCGCCTTTTTTGACCTTGATACAGCCACCTTTGGCATCATAAACAGGCGCATTTTTTTCTTTATCAAACTGGATAATGGCATAAGGCGTAGGTGAAAAGCCGACAGTGTTGTCAAAGTTGAATACATTGCTAAAGCCGACATTGCCTTCACTCGATGCATAAAGCTCTAAAATTTCTTCAATACCAAACCGCTGTTTGAATTTGTCCCAAATATTCGGACGCATGCCATTGCCAATCATTTTGGTGACACGGTGGCCTTTTTCTAACGCTGAAGGTGATGCATCCATGAGGTAGCGACATAATTCACCGACATAGCCAATAGCTGAGGCATCAAACTTTTGCACATCTTTCCAAAAAGCAGAGGTGGAGTATTTACGGCGCAAAGCCAAGGTGCCCGCACCCGCAATCACGCCACACCAACACACCACAATGCCCGTTGCATGGTACAGCGGCAGGGTGACATACATCACATCGTCTTTGCCGAGGTTGAGTACGTGCCCGTAGGTTCCATAAGCCAACGTCCAGCGGCTATGTGTGAAAATAACGGCTTTAGGTAAACCGGTTGTGCCTGAGGTATAAATATAAAACAAGCCATCTTTACCCAGCACACTGTGTGTGGTTGGGGTATTGAATTTGGCAAAGGCATCAATTTTTTCAGCAAGGTTACTGAAACCTTGTGGTGCAAGGCCTGCATCTTTTTGGGTTTCTTGGTCGGCAAACCAATAGAAACGATCCGTAGAGAGATTTAAATCATGACGGATTTCATCAACTGCGGTACGACATTCTTCACCCACGATGACTGCGATGGGTTTGACCAGATTAATACTATGCGCCAGCACTTTACCGACTTGAGAGGTATTGACTAAAGCTGCAGTAACGCCAATTTTGGCAAGTGCAATCACGGTTGCAACCAATTCAGGACGGTTTTCAATTATCACTGTGATGACATCACCCTTTTTTGCCCCGATGGATAAAAAATAATGCCCGATTTGGTTTGCCCATTCATTGAGGGCTTGGTAGCTAAATTTTTGCTCTTCAAAAAGCAAGGCCATACCGTGAGGGTTGCGCTTCACTGCTTTTTCAAAAGCAATTCCGAGGCCTGCTGGAGTGTTTGGGGTACGTAAATATGCTTGCTTTAATCCACTGAGTAAGTTGGGAACTTTACTGATGAATTGAGGAAGTTTTGCTGCAACGTCAGTAATACCAATGAGGTCATGTGATGGGTGTTGGCTCATATGAATCCTAATTATTTTATGCAATCCAATGCGTTTGAATAGTGCTCAGTTTCTACACTTGTTCTTTTAATCGTTTCGGTCTAGTGCAATCAACCTAATCTGACGAAAATAACAAAAAAACCTAGCCACTGACATGACTAGGTTTTTAAAATTTATAACTCTAGGGCGAATTACGATTCAGTCGGGCTCGCTTTTTTCGGTGGACGACCGCGTGGACGACGTGGGCGAACTGGCTTGTCTGAGTCTGATTTATCTGACTCGTCCGCAGCTGTTTCCGTTACAGTTTCAGTCGCTTCTACTTTTTCAGCTTGCTTTGATGCTCTAGGTGCTTTGGCTTGAACTGGAGCAACAACAGCTTCTACTTCTTCAACCGCAGCTACATCTGCCGAGCTTTTCACTTCACTGCTTTCAACGGCAACAGGCGCTTCGCTTTCTGTTACAAGAGCAGGCTCGTTTTCCTCTGGAGTTACAGCAGGTGCAGCTTCAGCAGTAGGCGTTTCTGCAACAATCGCTGTTTCAGGCGCTGACGATTCAGCAACAGGCGCTGTTTCGCGTGCTTGTTTAGCTTGTTCAGCAGCAAGTTTAGCTAGACGACGACGCTCACGCGGGTCATTTGCAACACGTTGTTCAGATACAGGTGCAGGCGGTGTCAGGTCCAATACTGGAACTGGCTCTGCTTCAGGCTGCGCTTTTGTGATTTCAACATCACGGGTGACCGGTTTTTTCTCTGCTTCAACAGCAGGCGTTGTCACAGTTTTGCTCAACGTTGCTGCATACTCTTCAGTAAATTTCTGAAGGGCACGGTTGAAGGTTGGAATTAAACCAAACTGCTCAATCAGCACTGAACAGTCTTCACCATAGACATGGCGAATCAAGCTGCTGATGGTGTACTGACCTAAAGTTGGCACCTGTGAAGGTGTTAGTTTAGGTGTTTCAGTTTGCTGTGTGTGTGCAGCGCGTTGTTGGCGACGGCGTTGGCGTGGGTCATTGCTGGCACGTTTTACGCTTTCACGTGGTTTTTGCTCTGCGTGTTGTTCAGCAGGTGCTGCAACAACTTCAGTTGCTTTCTCCTGTACCACTTTCTCAGCTTTTACTTCAACTTCTGCTTTCGCAACAGCCGCTTGCTGAGGCTTGGTTTCGGTTGCAGTGTGTGCAGGCGGAGTTAATGCCACGATTTCACTTTGCGCTTGATCGACATTGACCACATGGGCTGTTGTGATCATTTCTTGACGCGGTGCTTCAATCAACTCAACTTTAACTTGAGGTTCTTGAACCACAGCTGGCGCTGCTTCAGTGGCTTGCTCATTCAGGACACTTGGGTCGCGGTGGCGATTTGGGCGCTCTGGACGAGGTTGGTTACGGCGGTCACGACGTGGCATTGCATTTTGCTGTTCGTTTTGAACATCAGTGTTTTGCTGTTGCTCACCGTGTTGGCGACGTGATGAACGCTTGTTTTCACGCGGTTCCTGACGTTGCTGTTCACTGCGCTCTGGACGGTCTTGACGTTGTTGTTCACTGCGCTCAGAACGCTGTTCATGACGCTCTTGACGTTGTGGTTCATTGCGTTCAGGACGTTGTTCATAACGATCTTGGCGCTGTTGATCTTGACGAGAGACCTGCACAATTTCTTCATGAACTTGGTTGTCATGTTGCGCATTTTGCTCACGTGACTCTTTGTGCTTATTAGGGCGCTTTTTGTTGTGGCGTGTGCCGCGTTCTTCTTTCTCTACATGCTTATCTTCACGGTGTTCAGATTTTGCATGAACAGGTGCAGCGCTCATGTAGACATTGTTGCTTGGCGCGACAGGTGCCACAGCAGGCGTGCCAACTTGACCAAACTGACCACGGCTCACTGCACCACCATTTACCATTTGCTCAATGGCAGCAGCAGCATTATTTGCAGAGCGTGATTGATCGACAGTCGCGGCTTGTTTTTGTACAAACAAGTTTTCTAACCATGCACATGGGCTACTTGATGGTGCAGCTTGAACAGGGGCTTGTTGAGCAACTTGTTGTTGTGGCGCGTTGTTACGTGGTTTTTTGTTGCCTTTTTCTTGTTGTGCAGGCACAGGAGCAGCATGTTGATGCACATGATCTGCGCCATCTAAATGCCATTCTGATGACTCGTAACCCAACTCTTTTTCGCTTGAACGTGTTGCTTCTGTGCGTTCATAGCTGGTTGGTGCAAAGCCTTCAGGGTTATACGAAATTTCGTAATGCGGTGTTTCTAAGTGTGGGTGCGGAAGCACAGTCACACGAACACCTGAGGTTTGTTCGAGGTAAACCAAAGTGTGACGTTTTTCATTCAATAAGAATGCTGCAATTTCAACTGGAACCTGTACTTGAACTTCACCATGACGTTCACGCAGCGCAATTTCTTCTACTTTACGCATGATTGAAAGTGATAATGAACGCAAGTCACGCACCATACCTGTGCCATGACAGCGCGGGCAGACATAACCTGTTGCTTCTTCAAGCGAAGGGCGTAGACGTTGACGGCTCATTTCCATCAAACCAAAACGAGACAATTGACCGAATTGGATACGGGCACGGTCGCTTTGTGTTGCTTCGCGAAGTTTCGCCTCAACCATACGTTGGTTGCGGTCTTTGGTCATGTCGATAAAATCGATTACGACCAAACCACCAATGTCACGTAAACGCAGTTGACGTGCAATTTCTTCCGCTGCTTCAAGGTTGGTATTGAGCGCTGTATCTTCAACGTCACTACCACGGGTTGATTTTGCAGAGTTAATGTCGATTGACACTAATGCTTCGGTTTGGTCAATAACGATTGAACCGCCTGAAGGAAGTTTAACTTCACGTTCATAAGCCGTTTGAATTTGGCTTTCAATACCAAAATGCGCAAATAACGGTTCATTTAGCGTATAAGTTTTTAGCTTGTCGATTTGACGAGGCATGACTGCTTTTACGAAGTTATAGGCTTCGTTATAGGCTTGCTCTGAATCAATTAAGATTTCAGCAACATCATCACGTAAATAATCACGAATCGCACGCGTCACCACACCCGCTTCTTGGTGAACCAACATTGGTGATGGACCAGAACTTGCTGTGTTTTGGATTTGAGCCCAAAGATCAAGTAAGTGCTGTAGGTCGAGTTGTAATTCTTCTTGAGAACGGCCAATACCCGCAGTACGTACAATCACGCTCATGCCACGAGGTACATTTAACGATGCCAACATTTCTTTCAATTCTTCACGTACTGAACCTGAAATTTGACGGCTAATACCACCACCTTTCGGGTTATTTGGCATGAGTACCAAATAGCGACCAGCTAAAGAAATGAAGGTAGAAAGGGCAGCGCCTTTGTTACCACGTTCTTCTTTTTCAACTTGAACCAAAAGCTCTGTGCCTTCAGTGATCAATTCGCGAATGTTTGAAGTTTGGCGTGGGTCTGCTTGGTAATATGAATTTGCGATTTCACGCATAGACAAGAAGCCTTGACGTCCCGCACCATACTCAACAAAGACGGCTTCTAAAGAAGGCTCAACGCGAGTCACGTGACCTTTATAGATATTGGATTTTTTTTGTTCACGGGTACGATTCTCTAAGTCAAAATCGTAAAGACGCTGCCCAGTGACAAGTGCAACGCGAATCTCTTCTGCATGTGTTGCATTAATCAACATACGTTTCATGGGTGTAACACCTAATAGTGATACACAGCAAACTATCGCTAAACACGTAGCGAACATCAAACATCACGGACCAATTTTGCTCAGATCTCAAATAAACCGATTGTGGTCTGAGTTTTATTACCTGCCTTTTTGATCGGCTTCGGTTTTGATTCACATATTGATGATGGCAATACGGCTTCAATCTTTAAACGATTAAAGTCTCCTGCGCGTTTCACTGGCGGACAAGCGGTGCATTGGATGTAAGTAACTTTCACTGTCACATTTGCTCGAAGAGCAACCCTTCTTTTTGGATAGGGTGTCTTGATACGGAATTATCATCGTACCTTTACAACTGAACAGATCCATATGCATCAACGCTGTGGCCTGAATACGACATCAGGGAGCGACTAATCTGATGTATATCAGTTTACGTTTAAAAACCAACCTTCGTTGGTCACATATTTTTTTGGGGCAAACTGATTTATGTGCAGATGCACAATTAAACCTAACAGTTTGCTGTTTTGCCGATATAATAAGCCTTCGGCGTCGGCATAATTCTTTTGGGACCGTTCCAAGCTGAGTTGAGTTATTTTCTTAACTATTCAATTTAAAATTGAAATGATTAAGCTTTTGACTCACTTATGGTGGTATCCGTGCGCTGACTATATCAAACCTTGTACCATCTGCCTATGGGCTAAGCTAGTCTTTCTTGTGTAAAGCATAGCCTAAATGGTCATTTTTTATTCAAATTCCGTATTTTTTAGGTCGCAGTAACTGTATGAATTCTACCCAACAATGGCAAAACGTGACGTGGTTTGAAGTGGACGAGCATCAAGCAGGGCAACGGATTGATAACTTTTTATTTAGCCGTTTAAAAGGTGTGCCTAAAAGTCGTATTTATCGCCTGATTCGTGAAGGTCAGGTTCGCGTGAATAAAAAGCGTATAAAAGCAGAAACTAAGTTGTCTATTGGTGACCAGATTCGTGTGGCCCCGATTCGCTATGAACAAAAAGATGAAAATGCGGCGCCTGTTTCTGACAAAGTAGCACAGAGTTTACTCAGCCGTGTGGTGTATGAAGATGAGGGCTTGATGGTTGTCAATAAGCCATCTGGCATTGCCGTACATGGCGGCAGTGGTGTGGCTTATGGTCTGATTGAAGGCTTACGTGCGGCAACAGGTAAGAAATACTTAGAACTGATTCATCGTATTGACCGTGATACCTCAGGTTTGGTGATGATTTCTAAAAAGCGTAGTGTGTTAAAAAGCTTACAAGACATGCTACGTGAACACAAAATTAAGAAAACTTACGCCGCTGTAGTCAAAGGTGTGGTGAGTTTAGACAAGCAGTTAATTGATGCGCCTTTACACCGTTATGAACTGGCCAATGGTGAACGTCGTGTGCGTGTGTCAAGTGAAGGTAAAGAGTCTAAAACGCAGTGGAATGTGGCTGAACGTTTTATGCATGCAACCTTAGTTTATGCATCACCACTTTCAGGTCGTACCCATCAAATTCGTGTGCATGGTTTAAGCATTGGTCATCCATTGGTCGGTGATGATAAATATGGTCATGAAACAGAATATAAAGGACCGAAACCGCGTCGTTTATGTCTACACGCAATGCGTTTAGACATCCCAGGTTATGCGCCGATTGAAGCGCCTTTGCCTGAAGATATGCAGAGTATTGTTGCGCAGTTAAGAGCTCAGAAGAAGGACTAAGTCTTTTCCCTTTCATTTTAGAAGAGGTGATAAAGCCATGACTTTTGTTGGTTGTGATTAATTTAAAAGGATGCTGTATTGGTCATCTTTAATTTTAAAGATGCAAAGTAACAAAAATCTTTTGTTGAGCTGATGGAACGTCTTGAACGCGCTTTAAGCACTGATTTAAAGCGAAGTGCAAGTCAGCTCAACGGCGAATCCTTTTCGCCATCGTGTAGCAAATGCATCGTGTAAATTGTCTTCATAAAAGTAAATATTGGAACCCCAGCATGAACAAACCTGTAGAACTGATTATCTTTGATTGGGATGGGACTTTATTTGATTCAGTAGGGCAGATTGTGGCGAGTTTATTGTTTGCCGCGCAGCAATTTGCACAACCCTTATCTGCTGATGCAGCAAAAAGTATTATTGGTTTAGGTTTGCCAGAGGTCGCGCAGCGATTATTTCCTCAAGTACCTGAGTTACATGCTGAGATTTTGCAATGCTATGCCGAGCATTATGTGGCGAACTCGAAAGGTGATGTCTGGTTCGACGGCGTGGCCGATATGTTGAATGGCTTACGTGAAGCGGGTTTACAGTTGGCGGTGGCGACAGGTAAAAGTCGTAAAGGCTTAGATCGAGTATTGGCACAAACACAGAGCCAAGCACTATTTGTGACAACGCGTGCTGCCAGTGAAACCAAATCTAAACCGCATCCTTTGATGTTGGAAGAAATTTTAGCTGAAACGGGTGTGTCTGCTGAACACGCGATTATGGTCGGTGATACCAGTTATGATCTAGAAATGGCGCGTAATATTGCCATGCCGAGAATCGGGGTGAGTTATGGGGTGCATACACCTGAAACGCTCAGACAATATCAACCTTTGGTCATCGCGGATGATGTGCCGAGCTTGCAGCAGCATTTATTAAAATATGTTGACCTTAAACAAGTGATTTAACTTGAGGGGTCTAAATATATAGCCTGTGGATGATGGTCAGAGTGAGCCTGCCTGTTTTGGGTCGATCATCTTCAAAACTTTTGTCTTCAGTATGCTTTAAGGCTGATGAACGGTTCATTTAATTGTTGGGTTTGTGATTTGAAAAAGCTCTTTCATTGGGAGTTTTTTTTGTGATGTTGTCGTCGAAAGGACTTCAATCATCGTCTTTATATTGGATGGTTGTCATTTGAGAGGATGACAAAAAATGAAAAACAGGGTACTTAGAGCGTGATGAAACCCGCCGCAACATTGATGCTAATAGCGAGAATAGAGGTATTAAAACCATAAGCTAAAATAATGTGCAGAATATTCAGAATACGCATCGAACGCGAGGTAATGGAAACATCCGCGGTTTGCGCAGAAGTGCCAATCACATAACTAAAATATAAAAAGTCGGGATAGGTTGGTTGAGCCGTTTTGGGAAAGTCTAAGCCTGCATCTTGTTGGTCTGCGAGAGCCAGATAATAATCATGCGCATAATGAATGGCAAATACGGTATGCATAAAGAACCATGCGCTAATAATGGTGAGTAAGGACAGCGCCAAGTGCCCATATTTGATGGTTGGGTCATTAGGAAGATGAGTCAATTCTAATACAATCGCAATTAAGCACATGAGCAAAGTCAGGATGACCAACAGTAGAATGATCCATTTACTGGCATCTTGCTGCTGTGCATGTTGCAGAATGTGCCGATGGTCAACAGACCACAGGGTGGTCATGGTTTTGACTAAATAACTTGAGACGGCAATATTCCAACTGATCAATAAATTGGTCGACCAAGACCAGTCGGTAAATGTATTCAGCAGCGTATAAAAAACAGCAGTCAGCAAAAAACTAATGAAAAAGAAGGGGCGAAATTTCATTGCTGTTTTTAAACGCTGCAAAGTGGGCATTGGCATAATCTTCTCCTTCTCTGTTTTATTATTTTTTCGTGCAGCTAAAGTCGCAAGATCTACCTCAGCATCAGTTTGTGTTTGGACTTCAATTGTGGGGAACCTGACAAAAGCCTGTTTTTCTTAGCCTATCCTAGCTTAAAAAGAATACAAATGAAAAAGCGAGATGTCATCGACATCGCTTAAAAATAAAAGGGTGAAAATACGCTTGTCTTACAGAGTATAGTTCTATGAGAAAGGCGCGTAATTATTTATTCAGAAAATAGTGGCGCGCCGAATGAGATGAATAATTAGGACTCACTGCGGATTTATTCGCGGTTAATATCCAAATAAAATACCCGAGTCAGTAATTCTATAAATTTAGTCACTGCCAGTGAGCTGTTATTTTTACGATAGTTCACATACAGATCCAAATACGGCAGCTCAACCTCAAGTGGACGAATTACCGTGTTGTTCATGCTAAGTGGCGCAACATAACCGGGTAAAATTGTACAGCCGAGCCCCAAGCCAATCGCATTGATATTGAATAGAATATTGTCGGCTTTTTGCACAATGTTGAATTCGATATTGTGAGTTTTGGCAAATTCCAAAATAGTCTGGTGTAAAGTCTGTGACTGCTCGGCTGCGGGAATAATAAAATCAATGCCATCTAATGCTTTAACCGGAATTCGCTCATATTTGGCCAAAGGATGGTCTTTCGGCAACAGGAAAATGAGTGGTTCACGCAGTACAAACTGACTTTCAATTTCATCACTATGGACATTATTTCGGGTAAAGCTAATGTCCAATTCACCTTTTTTCAGCAAACGTAGTTGCTCAGTATTGTTCATACTGAATAACTCAATTTTTAACTCTGGGTTTTGTACTCGTAAATTGGGCAGTACATAAGGAAAGATTTTCATTTCCGCCACAGGGACAAAACCAATGCGGAGCATCTGCTGCTTGGCTTGTGATACTTGGCGTGCCATAGTGACCGCTTTATCTGCCTGAGCCAAGGTGAGACGTGCTTGTTCAAGAAAAACAGCCCCTTCTTCCGTGAGTTCAACTTTTCGCTTGGTTCGATACAATAACTGTACGCCGACATCTTCTTCAAGGTCTTTGATTTGCTGACTTAATGAGGGCTGAGCGGTATAAAGTTTCAGTGCTGCTTTACTAAAGTTCAGTTCTTCAGCAACAGTAATGAAATAGCGAAGGTGTCTAAGTTCCATATAAATAACCCACTGACTAATCCAAAAAATGTCTTACCATGACTGCGGTGAAGTATAATCGATAAACAACGATACCGTGAAGATGATTCAATTGTTTAGAAAATAAATAGTATCGAGTTGAGTTCTGAAACTTTCATATATGAAATAACCGGTTTAATAATTGCTAAAAGGTATTAATTAAATACTAAAAATAGTTCATTCCAATCACCTGAAAATCGGGTGAGGTGAACTACATAAAAATACAATTGCGTTTTGCCGAAATTGGATATGATAAAAACATAAATATAATTTAATTGAACATATGGGCTAAAAATCGATATGGCAGATTCAAATAAACTGGTGGTCTATGCCGCGCTGTTGGGGAATTTAGCCATTGCGCTGGTAAAATTTATTGCGGCTTATTTGACCAATAGCTCTGCCATGTTGAGTGAAGCCATTCACTCTGTTGTGGATACCTTAAACGAAATTTTACTGTTATATGGACTGAAGAAGTCGAATAAACCTGCCAATTTTAACCATCCTTTTGGCTACGGGCGAGAGCTATATTTTTGGGCCTTCATTGTATCTCTTATGGTCTTTGCCTTAGGGGCATTGGTGTCTATGTACAATGGGATCATGCACATTTTGCACCCTGAACCCATTTTAAACCCGACCATCAATTATGTTGTACTTGGCTTTGCATTTGTAAGTGAAGGGACTTCATGGTGTGTTGCTCTGAAAGTATTTCGTAAAGCCAAAGGCCAGCAAGGTTATTTTGAGGCCTTTCGTCGCAGTAAAGACCCCACCACGTTTACGGTTTTGTTTGAAGACTCTGCTGCATTAATTGGTCTGTTGATTGCTTTTCTTGGTATTTATTTGGCACATCGTTTAAATATGCCTACACTGGATGGGGTGGCATCCATTCTGATTGGACTGGTTCTGGCTGTGTCTGCTTTTCTTTTGGCACGAGAAACCAAAGGTTTATTGCTTGGTGAAACCGCAGACCTGCATGTACGGCAAAATATCTTAAAAATTGCCCAAGAGGATGAAGGTGTATTGTCGGCCAACGGTTTACTGACCGAGCAAATGGGCGCCAAACAGGTTTTAGCCTCATTGAGCGTGGAGTTTGAAGATCACCTCACTACCGATGAGATAGAAGCGTGTGTCAATCGAATTGAAGCAAAAATTAAACAAAATCATCCTGAGATTGTGGCACTCTTTGTGAAGCCGCAATCAAAAAAAGTGTGGTTAGAGCGAATGCAAGGACGCTTGGAATAGGTTAAGGTAGAGGTCAGTTTTCAAAACTGGTCCTGCTACTGGTGTATTGCAATAAAGATAACGACGTTAAATGAAGCCAAAATCAACTGAACTCCATTATCAAATTCCGACTGAAAATACCATGTCCCATACGTGGCGGCAGCCCGAATTTCAGTTTCTACACTCTGACCATTATAACGGGACTCGCTTTGTCAATTCAGTTCGCCGACCTGAGGGCCGTAGCCGAGGCGACTTGCTAAAATGGTTGATTAAGCGTAAATCTTCGACATGGAATGTGGATTTGGCGCAAGAGTATGCGCACTTTCATGCCGATAAAAAAAGCCTGCCGCAAGATCGGCCTCATGCTGATTTAAATGATTGGCAGGTTTGGTTTGTGGGTCATGCCACGGTATTACTCCAGATTGGCCCTTATAACTTATTGACCGATCCTGTCTGGGCGGAACATGTTAGTCCGAAGCAAGGGCGGGGACCACGCCGTGTTATGCCTGCTGGCATTGCCTTGGAAGATTTACCGACCATCCATGCGGTGCTCTTGAGTCACAACCACTATGATCATATGGATATTGCCAGTCTGAACTGGTTGTATGAGCGTTTCGCCATGCCCATTTATACAGGTTTGGGCAATGGATGGTATTTACCCAAGCACTTACAAGTATTGGAAATGGATTGGTGGCAGTCGGCACGTCTGCATGATTTAAAACTAGTCTATACCCCAGCACAGCATGGTTCTGGCCGTGGGCTGCGTGATCAAAACCGTGCGTTATGGGGTGGGTTTAATATTCACTGTGGCGCTGACTATGCTTATTTTGCGGGGGATACAGGTTATTCACCGCATTTTAAAGAGCTGCATCAACGTTTTGGCGCACCGCGAATTGCATTATTGCCTATCGGGGCGTATGAACCGCGTGAGCTGATGCGCTATATGCATATGAATCCGCAAGATGCCTTTCAAGCGCATAAAGACCTGCATGCCAAATGCTCGATGGCTATTCACTATCGCACTTTTCAGCTGACTGATGAAAGCCGAGAACAGCCTGAAATTGACTTAAAAGTGGCAATGAAAAATAGCTCGAAGCTGATGAATCCGTTTGTTTGCTTAAGAGAAGGTCGACGTTTAAGCGTGTAATGAACGCTTTAAGTATAAGATCAGGTGATGGCTGGCAAAACAGTCATCACCGAGACCATAAGGACATCACCAAAATATCTTTCAAAAAAATCTAAAAACCGAAAGTATGCCTCTTTTTTTGTTTAATTTTTACTCAATTTGAGCCGCGCTCATTGCTGGTAAGGGTTGTCTAAGTTTTAATCGATAAACTCAATTGAAAATGCCCATCAACCTCGCATAAAAAGCCTTTCTTTTTGCTGTGTTTTCATCGGATCTTATCTTGTTGAAAAATTAAAATTCTTTTTTTCTTAAATATTTACATAGAAGAATCCGATTGTTTTTATTCGTAAAACTCGCTTTTGATTGTCATCAAAAGGGGCTATGTTAGAACAGTAATAATTACTTTAAACGGTTCATGATAATCATAATTTGATGATCAAATTTGGAGCTCGACATGACACAGAATATGCAAGCATCAGGTTGTCCATTTCACCAGAAAGATGGTGGACAAACGAGTTTAGCCAGCACCAATAATTCTGATTGGTGGCCGAATGCGCTCAATCTCGACATCCTGTCGCAACACGATAAAAAAACCAACCCGATGGATCCTGATTTTGACTATGCAGCCGCATTCAAATCATTGGATTTAGAAGCGGTGAAACAAGATCTCCGTGAACTCATCAACAGCAGCCAAGAATGGTGGCCATCTGATTACGGCAGCTACATTGGGATGTTTGTACGTACCGCATGGCACTTGGCGGGTTCCTACCGTAAACAAGATGGACGTGGCGGCGCTAACACAGGGAACCAACGTTTTGCACCCCTCAACAGTTGGCCTGATAACGTCAACACCGATAAAGGCCGTCGCCTACTTTGGCCAATCAAACGTAAATATGGCAACAAAATTTCATGGGGCGATTTAATCGTTCTTGCAGGCACAGTAGCTTATGAAGAAGCAGGCCTGAAAACCTTTGGCTTTGGTGGTGGTCGTCTAGATATTTGGGCACCAGAAAAAGACATTTACTGGGGTGAAGAGCGTCAATGGCTGGCACCAACGGCAAACCGCTATGCCAATGACCAAGACCGTAAATCGCTTGAAAATCCATTAGCTGCGGTACAAATGGGTTTAATCTACGTCAATCCAGAAGGGGTTGATGGCGTCCAAGATCCCCTCCGTACTGCACAAGACATGCGTGTCACTTTTGACCGTATGGGAATGGATGATGAAGAAACTGTCGCACTCACTGCGGGTGGTCACACCGTAGGTAAAGCGCACGGGAATGGTAAAGCTGAAAACTTAGGGGCAGATGTCGAAGGCGCAGACGTGGAGTTTCAAGGTCTCGGTTGGCATAACTCTGAAGGTACAGGCAATGGTGCGAACACCATGGTCAGTGGTTTAGAAGGGGCCTGGACCACACACCCGACCAAATGGGATAACGAGTTTTTCTATCTGCTGTTCACTTATGAATGGGAAAAAACCACTAGTCCTGCGGGTGCGAAACAATGGGAACCGATTAACATCAAAGAGGAAGATAAACCTGTTGATGCGCATAACCCCAACGTTCGCCGTAACCCAATGATGACTGATGCCGATATGGCACTCAAAATGGACCCTGAATACCGTAAAATTTCAGAGCGTTTTTATGCAGATCCAGCTTACTTGTCTGAAGTGTTTGCGCGTGCTTGGTACAAGCTCACTCACCGTGACATGGGACCAAAATCCCGCTACTTAGGCGCAGATGTGCCGAATGACGATTTGATTTGGCAAGACCCAATTCCATCGGTCGATTATGTTTTGTCTGAAGCTGAAATTGAAGAGTTAAAAGCGAAGTTGCTGAATAGCGGTTTAACTTCGGTTGAATTGATTAATACTGCTTGGGATAGTGCGCGGACTTTCCGTGGTTCCGACTACCGTGGTGGTGCCAATGGGGCGCGTATCCGTCTTGCGCCACAAAAAGACTGGGTGGGCAATGAGCCTGAACGTTTAGCTAAAGTTTTGGCGAAGCTTGAAGAAATTCAAGCAAGTCTGGCGAAAAAAGTCAGCATTGCAGACTTGATTGTACTGGGTGGTACGGCAGCGGTTGAAAAAGCGGCACACGCTGCGGGTGTGAATATCAAAGTTCCGTTCCTTGCAGGCCGAGGTGATGCGACTCAAGAGCAAACAGATGTGTATTCTTTTGAAGATTTACTCCCTAAGCATGATGGTTTCCGTAACTGGGTCAAAGAAGATTACAGCGTACAGCCTGAAGAAATGTTATTAGACCGTGCACAATTACTCGGTTTGACTGCACCTGAAATGACGGTTTTAGTCGGTGGTATGCGTGCACTTGGCACAAACTATGCAGGTACATCAGAAGGTGTGTTGACTGCTCGCGTGGGTGTACTCAGCAATGACTTCTTTGTCAACTTAACGGATATGAAATATAACTGGAAACCCGTGGGTAAAAACCGTTATGAAATCGTGGACCGTGCGACAGGGGCAACCAAATGGACGGCGACACGTGCAGACTTAGTCTTTGGTTCAAACTCGATTTTACGCTCATATGCAGAAGTTTATGCGCAAGATGACAACAAAGAGAAGTTTGTAAAAGACTTTGTTGCCGCTTGGGTGAAGGTAATGAATGCAGACCGTTTTGACGTTAAGTAGTTTTGACTGAAATAAAAAAACCGCTCGAAAGAGCGGTTTTTTTATTTCTCTTTCCAACTTTCCAATATAAATAGACCAATCGTATGGGCAGAATGTATTGCTAAACGTGCATGACGAGGTCTGAGATTATATTGTTTGATGCCTGCACCATGTGCGGAACTGCTATGAGTACGCAGTGAAGCAATACCATCAACGACTGAAATAATTCCAGAAATAATTCTTTTTAAATCTTCATCTTCCACGGCTTCTCGATTGATGTTTAGAGATTTTCTAACAACATCGAATAAATTTTTTAAATCTTTTTTGTTAGGCATATTAAGTTGATTTTCTTCTATATAAACTCTGCAGATTGATTCCAAAATATTACTTGCTGCTGAAACAGCTTCTCTAGGGCTTGAATCCACATGCGTTAAAGCTCTCGTAAATTCTTGATCAATTGCTGGAATATCTAAATCATTTATGAAATTTTCTAGGCTTTTTGTTGGTGCAGTAAGTGACCCATTGATCCGTCCACCTTTTATATACATTAAAGAGTTTTCAGCTAATGCTTGAGTGATTTTATCTAGTTGTGAGCTAAACCATTCTGGGTCATGTGGAGATATAACAGCACCATCAAAATATTTTTCTAATACTTTTCCTAAAATTTTGAGAGGATTAGGATTGGCTTTATTGATATGTATTAAAGTCTCTTGAACTCGATTAGGTTTGCTGAGTTCTGGAAAGGTATTTTCTATATCTGCATATAAAAAAATAGAATTTAGACTGGCATGTGTCTCATATTTTGGAAGGAGTTCGGCAAGTAAAGAAATAACTTTTAAAGGTATTGTCTGCATTTTGGAAGTAGTTGTTCTTTAAATTTATTTTTAATATATTATCTCAAAAAATCAGATATTAAAATTATTTAGAGTATTTAAAATAGCTCTTAAATATATAAAAATTGATAAAGCTTTAGTTAGTTCTGATATGAGAAATTAACCATATTTACTATATCGGTTTCTAATTCCTGCCATTTCCCAAATTTTGGCTCTACCAATAAAGTCTGCGACACAAAGCCATAACAGATTCGTTGCACATTCAAACTAAGTCGCTTGAGTTGCACTTCATCTTTAAAATAAGGCTCAAGGATACTGCGCCACATCTGCACCATCATGGCATAACTTTTACGGTAACTTTCAATATTCGATACCTGTCGTTCCAGCAAAAAAGTCTGCGCCCAGAGAAACTGTCGAGTCTGAATCTGCTCAAGCTGAAAGTGAATAATTTGCTGTAAATAGTCCTCAAAAGTTAATTTTGTGGATAACTCCATCAGGCTTTGTGCATAACTTTTTAACTGCTCCGCATTGGTTTTCACATGCTGATGAATGGTCAATGCAACCAAATCTTCCTTCTTTGAAAAGTACTCATAAAAGGTACCCAAACCGACTCCGGCCACATCGGTAATTTCCCGAATGGTAATTTCGTGCGCATGGCGCTCATGCAAAAGCCGAACAAAACTTTCTTGCAAAGCTTCTTGGGTGAGTTTTGCTCTGGATTGGCGCGGTCTACGACGGACTTGGATCTCAGGATTCTTCATTGCATAAAGCTGAACATGGCAGACTCAATTTTTCTCTATACTGAAATGAAAAGCACAGCATAACAAGAGCAAAGTGATATGAATACGGCATGGATGACCCATCAAATCAGTAATCAGTTTGATGAACTGGAAAACTATAACCTGTTTGAAACCGATACCGTTTTACAAGAAATATTGGCCCGTTATGGCAGTCTGGATCAGGCAAAACTCATAGAGATGGGTAAAGTTGTTGGTTCTACGGAATATTATGATTATGCCGATCTCGCCAATAGGCATACGCCCATCTTGCATGCCTTTGATGCTCGCGGACGCCGTAAAGACTTTATCGAGTTTCATCCCGCATGGCATCAATGGATGGGGTTAAATCGTCAGTTCGATACCCATGCACATCCTTTTAATCAGCCCAATTCATCCTCAAAATGGGTCGAGTGGGCAGCACGTTTTTATTTGGCAGGGCAGGTGGAGTGTGGAAATTTGTGTCCAAACTCGATGACATTAGGCAGTATTCCACTGATTCAACGCGAACCTGAACTGTGGGCCAAAATCGGTGATAAGTTACTTTCGACAGAATACGATGAACGTGATGTGCCAATCAGCCAGAAAAAATCGATTTGGCTGGGCATGGGCATGACCGAAAAACAGGGTGGTTCGGATGTGCGTGCCAATGAAACCATGGCAGTACCCGTCGCAGAGTCGGGACGCGGTCAAGCCTATTTGCTCTCAGGGCATAAATGGTTTTTTTCTGCACCGATGTGTGATGCGCATTTGGTGGTGGCAAAGACGGAACAAGATGGTTTGGCCTGTTTCTTTGTACCGCGCTGGCTGGAGGATGGAACCAAGAACCCGATCCATATCCAACGGCTAAAAGAAAAAGTCGGCAATCGGAGTAACTCCAGTTCCGAAGTCGAATTTAAAGAGGTGTGGGGCATCATGATTGGGGAAGCTGGACTTGGCATTCCCACCATTATTGAAATGGCGAATTACACCCGTTTAACCTGTTCGGTGGGCAGTACTGCCTTGCTGCGTCAGGCTTTGGTGCAATGCATTGCCTATACCCGTCAGCGTAAAGCTTTTGGGAAGCTTCTGGCTGAACAACCGCTGATGCGTACCGTACTTGCAGATTTAGCCTTAGAAACGGAAGCAGCGATGCAACTCAGTTTCCATTTGGCACACTGCTATGAAGCGGATGACGCATTGTCCGTAGCGTGGAAACGCATTATGACCCCAGCGTCGAAGTTCTGGATATGTAAACGTGCGGTTGAGCTGACAGGGGAAATGATGGAGGTTTTTGGCGGCAATGGCTATGTCGACAACGGCATCATGGCACGTATTTTTAAAGAAGCGCCAGTCAATACCATTTGGGAAGGGTCAGGCAATGTCATGTGTTTGGATGTGCTACGTGCTATCAGTCGTGATGTAGAGTCGATTGAAATCTTGTTTCAAGATTTGGCCGCTACGGCTATGCAAGATGAACAGTTGAAACAAGAACTACAAAGCCTATTTAAATTATTCCAGCAGACACCTGAAGAACTACAATTTATGGGCCGTAGTTTGGTCAGCCGTTTGGTGATTTTGGCACAAGCAGTCCTACTGAAACGGCATGCACCCAACTATGTGGCGGATGGCTTTATTCAAAGCCGTTATAGTCCATTTCATGGTCGGGTTGTCGGGATGCTTGAGATGAAACAACCCGACGTAGAACGACTGCTGCATAGAGCATTGGCAGCTTAAAGCTCGTTATTGTACTGAAAGCTTTTGCGCTTCATCTTGTTCGAGTTGGACGTTGGGGCTGTCTTCAGCCTGAATAATATCAATCGGAATAAAGCGGACTTGAACAATGCTTGGGTTATCGTTCAAGTCTGGCAATAGCTTTTGATTGAGCGCTGCAATTTGCGATGGGCTAGGCGGAATATCTCCACGGATAGAGACACGGACTAAAGTGAAACCCTCTTTTTTATCGTATTGGATGGTATCAATAATATTATTGGCGTGGTTGAGTTCTGTGCTAATGGTCGCCTCGGTACTGCTTTCGTACAGCCGTGTATTGAGCAGCGCATAAAAGTTGAGTGAGAGATAAATCCCTAAAAGTGCCAAGAACATTAGGCTAACAGCATTACGTTTGAGAAATTCTTTGACATTACTCTGCACTTCTTCGGTGGAACCCCGTCTAAAGCCTGCAATCCAAAGGACTAAAGATGAGCTAATCTGAATGGCGAAGATGTTGGTCACCGCCAGTAAAAATGCATTGGCTGAGTTTTTCCATTCCATATGCGCAAATAAAATCCCGCTGGCCACCAAGGGCGGAACTAAGGCCGTCGCAACGGCGACACCCACCACGGCCACAGACAGGCGAGGGGATACTGAGGCAAAAGCACCTGCGGCACCCCCTGCTAAAGCGATCATCAAATCCAAAATGGTTGGCTGCGTGCGAGATAAAATTTCATTGGTCATAGGCAGGTCATAGTTCACCAGCCCTAAAATGATCCCAATGCTATAAATCATGGCAACGCCAAGTAACAAGGTCGACAACGCGGTTTTAAACAGCAGCCATCGGTTATCAATTAAAGCCAAGGCAATACCTGAAATTGGCCCCAGCATCATGGCAACCAACATCGCGCCAATCACTACCGCAGCCGAGTTAGACAGCAGTCCATAGCCTGCAATGACAGCAGCCAAGGCATTCATAATAAAAAAGGTTTTGCTTGGAAGTGCATCCGCTTGGATATTCAAGCGGACTTTTTGGTGGTCAATTTTTTTGGAGTTTTCGCGCAAGGCTTGCTTATAACGAATTTTTTCTTTCAGAAACTCATACTTTTCTTGGTCAGGTGTATCTTTGACTACAATGGTTGCATCTTTGTCTTTTTCGAGTGGCATGATGATGCTCTTATTTTGTAGGTGATTAAGATTTAATCTAGCGCTTTTATCACGGGAAGCAAACAAAAAAATGGTGAGAAATAATATGATTCACGCTTCAATTTAGAATATGTTCTAGCCACTTTCTTTTTATTGAAACGAGGCTCCTTAATTTTGCTGAACATCACTCAGTAACAAAGGTTTCTTAATTCAGAGCAGGACAGATCTGCGTGAAATCACGATGTCATCCATAACAAGACAGATCAATTGCAGATGTTTAGCTACCCCTAGAACGTGTTCTTTTAGAACAAAACGCTACGATTAGAAATAATATTTTTCATCACCATGGTGGAGATGAGACGTTGCACATTTGGCAGTGCTGACAAGTGCTCATCATAGAGTTTTTGATAGCTTTCCAAGTCATAGGTCACGACATGCAGCAAGTAGTCGGGGTCACCAAAAAGTCGCTGCGCTTTCACAATTTGAGGAACCTTAAGAATCGCTTCTTCAAGACTCTGCACCGAATCTTTATCGCCATTTTTGAGCGTCACGAAAACAATGGTGGAGAAATTCAAGCCGAGTTGGGAAATATCCAACTGTGCGCGATAGCCTTTGATAATACCTGAATCTTCTAAGGCTTTGACTCTACGGTGACAGGGAGAGAGGCTAAGCCCTACCTTATGCGCCAACTCCGTAACAGATAAACGACCATCGGCTTGTAGTTCAGCAAGAATCTTCTTATCAATTTTATCCATGTGGAAGAATCTCCCCTTTTTAGGCGTTATTGCACAAATATTTGAAAGCACATTTTAGAGGCTAAAGGATATCCTTTCAAAATTATTTGATACAGATCATGTTTTGATTGGATTAAACCTCAAAACGGTGATGGATAAGAGAGGAAAGGGATGTCACTGAATATTATGATTGCATTTTGGGGTGTTTCGATCCTGTTTGTGATGACACCAGGTATAGATTGGGCTTATGCCATTTCATCCGGAATACAGGGCAAAAGAGTCTTGCCTGCGGTGACCGGGTTATTAACTGGGCATTTGATGGCGGCACTGATTGTTGCGGCGGGTGTAGGGACATTGGTGACCAGTCAGCCCGTATTGCTTCAAGTACTCACGGGTGTTGGGGCTGTTTATTTGCTGTGGATGGGGCTGAGCCTATCGATGCGCCCTGCAACGATTAGCAGCGATCAGATTGCCATTGCATCGTCAAAGTCATGGTACATTCGAGGCGTTTATTTAAGTGGCTTAAATCCGAAAGTCCTGCTGTTATTTTTGGCTTTATTGCCGCCCTTTATCGACCCGCAAGCGGCTTTGTCGCCCACCTCTCAAATTGTTTTATTGGCGGGAATTCACCTTATGAGTTGTGCGGCCGTTTATTTCTTGGTTGGATTTAGTGCGCAAAAAGTTTTGGGCACACGTCCGCAGGCAGCTAGAGTGGTCAGTCGAGTGTCAGGGGTATTGATGATGTTGATTGCGATGATTTTATTGTTAGAACAGTTTTATGGCTAAGCGACATTTTAAGCATATGGATCAAAGGCAGTGCAAAATAAAGCATTGCCATAACCTGTAATTGAATTGAAAAAATAGCGGATGAGTTGGTGATATAGGTTTAGCCAAAATCGCTTGTAATACGTTCAAAAAGGCGTAAAATTTCTACCGCATCATCAGTAAGATGATCACATCAACAAGGTGAAAAAAAATGGCAAAGAAGAAAGCTGAGCCAAAAGTTGTGATTCACAACTTCGTGGCTAAACATATGCATGAAGTTAACCAAAGCCAAGTCTTTGTAGACCGAAAGAAAAATGCAAAACGAGGCTATGACAAGCACAAGAAAGGGAGATATTCAGATGATTATCTCCCTTTTTTAATGTCCGTTCTTTGGGTTTAAAGACCTTTAAGCCGTCACAATACGTGTTGCGGATTTGACCATATCGGCCAAACCATGGGTTTTAAAATAATATTCCATCTGACTTTTCACAATGAGTGGATTACTCATTTTCAAGGCACGCTCTAACAATTCGACCGCATCTGGCATTGGGACATGACAAATGGCTTTGCGTACACGCAGAATGTTGCTTGAGCTCATTGATAGGGTATTGAAGCCCATCGCCATCAGTAAGATCGCAGACAAAGGATCGCCCGCCATTTCACCACAAATACTGACTGGTTTTTTGTACTTATGACACTCTTTAACTAAGCGGGTGAGCGCACGTAAAACCGCAGGGTGGAAATGTGAGTAGACATTGGCAACGCGTGGATTATTACGGTCAACGGCCAGTAAGTATTGTGTCAAGTCGTTTGAACCCACTGAGAAAAAGTCAACCAACTCGGCAAACTCTTCAATTTGTAATAAGACACTTGGTACTTCGACCATGATCCCGATTTTTGGTTTGGTGATTTTGACCTGTTCTTCTTCTTGCACCGCGACCCAGTCTCGCTCTAGTAAGTACAGCGCTTCTTCTACTTCGCTGACGCTGGTCACCATCGGCAGTAGAATGTGTAGGTTATTGAGACCAATACTGGCTTTGAGCATGGCACGAATTTGTGAAGAAAAAATTTCAGGGTGGTCAAGCGTAAAGCGAATACCGCGCCAGCCCAGTGCTGAGTTTTCTTCCTCAATTGAAAAATAAGGCAAGTCCTTATCGGCACCGATATCGAGGGTACGCATCACCACAGGTTTGTTGGCAAAGTGGCTCAACTGTTGACGATAGATCGCACGTTGTTCTTCTTCACCCGGGAAGCGATCACGTAGCATGAACGGAATTTCAGAACGATATAGACCAACGCCTTTGGCACCGCGTTGTACACCACGGACTACATCAATCATCAGACCAGTATTGACGAACAGTTTGACTGCGACACCATCAGGGGTGATGGCGTCTTTGGTTTCATACTGTTTTAAATCTTTGGCAATCAGTTCTTCTTCTTTTTGAATTTCTTTATAGCGACTACGTAAACGGCGAGGTGGATTAATAAACACACGCCCTTGGTGCGCATCGACGATCATTTCCACATCATCAAGGGTATTAATCGGCAGTTCAGTCACGCCGACCACGGTTGGAATACCGAGTGCGCGCGCCACAATCACCATATGCGAGTTCATGGCGCCTTCGGTGGTTACGATGGCTGCAATTTTATCGACTGGCAGTTCAACCAAGGCTGCGGTTGAGATTTCTTCCCCAATCAGAATACTTTCATCGGTAAGTTCACGGTGGCTGGAGTCGGCTTCTTGCAAATAGGCCAAAATCCGTCGCCCGAGATCTTTTAAGTCCGCGGCACGTTCACGGAGATAGTCATCTTCCATCTGTTCAAACAGATCGATGTGATTATCGATGACGATACGCACCGCACCTTGTGCCCAGTTACCATCACGAATTTGTTCTTTAATTTCCGCTGGCAGTGCATTTTCATCCAACATGCGTAAGAACACGCTAAACAGTGCGCGTTCTTCCGCCATGAGGGCATCTTGCATTTTGTCATCAAGCGATTTGATTTCATCACGTACTGAGGTGAGAGCACGATCCAGCAGCTCTAATTCTTCACTGATGTCATCGGCTTCACGGTCAGGGACAGCCGCCAAATCCGCAGGGGGATAGAGAATGACGGCACGCCCTAATGCAATTCCACCTGAACCCGGGACACCTTGGAAGGTTTTGTAGGCTGGTAAATTGCTGGGTTTACGAAATACATCGATATTGCCCACCGCATGCGCATGCGCAATGACCCCTGAAAGCTGAGCACAGAGCGTGACGAGGAAAGATTCTGCGGCTTCACTAAAGTCTTGTGACTCTTTGTTTTGCACCACAAGTACGCCCATGACTTTACGGCGGTACATGACCGGTACACCGAGGAACGAGTTATAAATTTCCTCACCAGTTTCAGGTAAGTACATAAAACGTTCATGTTTCGGTGCATTGTCAAGGTTGACGATTTCTTCACGCTGACCCACCAGACCGACCAAGCCTTCACTGGTATGCAGTGAAACATGGCCGACCGAATCGGGGTTCAAACCTTTCGATGCCATCAACAAATAACGTTGATTGCGTTCGTCGAGTAAATAGATGGAGCAAACGTCAACATGCATGGCTTCTGCCACATGGTTGACCATAATGTCGAGTGATTCATGCAAACTGGTGGACGCATTGATTTCTTGTACAATGCGTCGAAGGGTATCCAGTTGCATATTCGACATCGCGTCTACTCCAAAAATAATGTGCGTCCAACTTATTTATAACAAGAGATCCTTAAAAAATCTGTAGGACGTCTAGATTTTTTAAGGCTTTTTTTGAGGGAGCTGATTGCACAGCTCCACCATCGCTTTGCGGTATACATCGCGTTTAAAATTCACAACTTGCCCCAGCGGGTACCAATAACTGACCCACTGCCATTGGTCAAACTCAGGCGGATCAGACAAATTCAAACGAATATTCTGAGCGGGAGCAGTGAGTTTGAGTAAAAACCACTTTTGTTTTTGTCCAATACATACGGGATCGGAATCTGTACGAATGTATCGGTGCGGCAAACGATAACGCAGCCAACCTTTAGTTTGCGCTACAATTTGGACGTGTTCGGGCAGTAAGCCAACTTCTTCTCTCAGCTCACGATAAAGTGCCTGTTCAGGGGTTTCTCCATATTGGATACCTCCTTGTGGAAATTGCCAAGCATTGTGTCCAATGCGTTTTGCCCATAAAACTTGTCCAAACTCGTTTGCCAAAATGATCCCGACATTGGGTCGGAAACCTTCCGAATCGATCATTTGGCTACCTAAATATTGTGTAATTTATGACTTTGCGATCGGGGATTTTTATTTCTGTATCCAACTCGAAAAAAGCAAAGTTTAAAAATGTTAAAATTGCTATGATCTTAACGAATTTCTATCGACTAGCGGAGATAGATTTACAAATTTTTTCTTAAATTTCAGTTTTTACGAGTATTTTCATGAAATTGGCGCTATTTGATCTCGATCACACCTTGTTAAACACCGATTCAGATCATTCTTGGGGAGAGTTTTTGGTGAATGAAGGCTTGGTCGACCCAGTTCGCCATCGCGCCATGAACGATAAATTTTATGAAGACTACAAAGCAGGGCAGCTCGACCCGATTGCCTATAATGAATTTGTATTTGAATTTTTAACTCAACATGACAATGCCTACCTGACTGAACTGCATGAACTGTTCATGCACAAAGTGATTCGCCCGCAAATGCGTCCCGAAGGTTTTGCCGCCATTGAAAAACACCGCGATGCTGGACATGCTTTGGTTGGCATTACCGCAACCTCTGATTTTATAACGGCACCGATTTTTCGTGAATTTGGGATTAGTGAAATTATTGCGACCAATGCTGAAGTGGTTGAGGGTAAATACACGGGCAAAGTGATCAATACACCATGCTATCAAAAAGGCAAATTGACGCGTTTAGATCAATGGCTTGCAGGGCGTGATGTCAGCGAGTCTTGGGCTTATTCGGATTCCATCAATGATCGCTTTTTACTGGAATATGCTGACCATGCCATTGCCGTCAATCCAGATGACCGCCTAGAAGCATTGGCTAAAGAGCAGGCATGGGAAATCCAAGACTGGTCGATTTAAGTATCTGTCTTTCGTTGTTTAAAAAGGCTGTTTTCGGGCAGTCTTATTTATTTGAAAGGCATCGACGTCAAAAATGAAAAGTGCGTACAGTGATAATAAAATATCGGGCTAGAGGTGGGCTGATCTTGGAAAATTAACCAAATATGCTATGTTGAACCTTGGCTAAAGCTATTTTGACTATGAAAAATTAGAACATAAGCGTGGAGAAAAATATGAGTGTACGACCAAGAATGACCCACCTGTTTGAGCAACTCGGTTTAGATGCGAGTGAAGAGGCCATCGCCTTGTTTATTGTAACGCATCAGCTCAATGCACAAACCAAGATTGTTGACGCAGAGTATTGGACTGAAGCACAACGTCAGTTTTTGGCAGAAAAAATTAAATCGGACGGTGAGTGGGCCATTATTGTAGATCAGCTGAATGAATCCCTGCATGAAGATTCACTCATCCAAAAATAAGTAGAACTCAAAGAGGCTGAGCGTCGAAGCTTTGCCTCTCTTGATAAAAATAAGATAAAAGTAGAAATTTATGTCTCTCGATCATCAAGCTTTTCCTGACTCTACGTCTTTAGAACATGTCGCTTCAGTTAATCAACTAGAACAAGATCGTGCCCTGTTTATCGGTGCGAAATATGAGTCTTACTATCAAGCTCAATTTGAAAAAATCACGCCAAAGAAACAATATGCAGGCTTTAATATTGCCGCCTTTTTCTTAGGTGTGGTCTGGTTATTTTATCGAAAAATGTACAGTTATGGCTTTATGGCCATTGGTTTAATTGTGGTCATAGGGATGGTTGAAATACTTTTGGGGATTGAAAGTTCTGGTGCAAATATTGGCTTGGCCGTAGCATTTGGAATGTTTGGGAATACCTTGTATAAGCATCATGTCGATCAGCAGATTACTAAGATTCGCCAGTTGGGAAGTGGAAGCGTCCATACTGAATTAGAAAAGCGTGGTGGTATAAATCTCATAGTAGGTTCGATCTTGCTGGTGATTTGGCTTGGGCTGGTTGCACTGGCTATTAGTGCTTCTTAATTCGCCCGCGCAAAATAAAAAACCATCCTTGTGGATGGTTTTTTAATGCTTGTAAAGCTTAATTCATCATTGCAATCAGCTCTTGCACCGCACGAGATTGGGTTCTACCCGGATGCCAAACCATACCGAGTTGACGGTTCATTTCGAATTTCACATTCAATTGCTGTAGGTCTTGGTTAATCATCGTTTTTGGAAGCACTGACCAACCCAGTCCAATCGATGCCAACATACGAATCGATTCGAGTGGATTATTGCTCATGGTGATTTTAGGTTTCAGCCCCTGTTTTTCAAACTCTGCCAAGGTGATTTGGCTGGTATAGGTTTGTGACGCAGGCAATAAACTTGGGTATTGAATCAGGTCTTCGAGTTGTAAGTTTTGCATTTGTGCCAGCGGATGAAACGGTGCTGCTACAAAAACTAAAGGATCTTCCCAAATGGTGACGTACTGCAAACGTTCATCGAGTTTAGGCGGTAGGGTTAAAAATGCCAATTCCAAATCACCCGCCAGTACTTTTTCATGCGCTTGCTCGGAGTCGACAAAGTGCACATCTAAGGTGACATTTGGAAAGCTTTGCACATAGCTACGTAAATGGCTTGGCAAGTGATGTAAACCAATATGGTGACTGGTGCCAATTTTGAGTTTGCCTTGGACCATGCCTTGTTCATGACTCAAGGTATGGTGAATGTCACCCAGTTCATTGAGCCAGTTTTTAACTTTAGGCAGCAGTGAATGGGCGGCATGTGTGGCTTGTACACCACGACCCGCAGACTCAAACAGTTTCACACCAAAATATTCTTCTAAACTATGAATACGTTTGGTTACAGCAGGTTGCGTAATGAAGAGTTGATCTGCGGCTAAAGAAATAGAGCCGGTTTCCATGACTTTTACAAAAGCTTCGAAGGCTGCAAGATTCATAAGGATAATCTAGTTATGAAAGTATAATTAAATTATAAAATAATTTTATATGAATTGCGATCTTTAAAATGAACGGGAGCTTATTGGATCTGGAATAAAATAAAAAAAGATCACTTGATGTGATCTTTTGGAGAGTTGAGAGGGCGCTTGATATAAGGGCTTAAGCAGGAATATTTTCTTCGGTGGTACGGTTCTTTTTCTCCCAAATACGTTCATGGAAAAAGAATGCGAAGGCTTGAACGGTTGGTTCTAATAAGCTGAGGGTGACCGCCATCCATAAGTTACCTGTGACAAAGTAAGCCACAATCATGGCCACAGTAATGTGCATGATGTAATAGCTTAGGGTTTTTTTGAATATGCGCTGATTGTTCGCTACAAATTTCTGAATGTTCGCCATGATAAATACCCTCTCAATAATGCCTTTCATTTGTAAATAGTAATTATTATCATTAATAAAGTCAAAATGAAATTTTGATTGCTCGTGATTGGGTTTTTGAATGCAAGGCGATGCAGTCGATTGTTTGGAATGTTTGACTTGAGAAAACAAGCTTCTGTAGATTTTATTCTTTTGTCTAGGAATAGGTTGCTGTCTTTCTATTCAGAGAAACGAAGCGAGCCTTAAAAAGTATTGGTCTAAATAGGGGAGATATACCTTGCATGGCTGAGCAGGGAAATATACTGTGAGGCCTACAATAGGTTGATAAATAGGCGTATAGGGCTTGAATTAAAACCAGCAGTGAGGCTTGTAATCAAAGGGATTGAAACAAAGAGGTATGAATTTAAAATAATTCCAAAAAGTTTTTAAATTAATAAAAATGATAAATTAGATTTATGTGAAATCGTCGCTATAATCGATTTTAATGAAAGAATTACCCAGTCCAGTGGAGTCAATCGACATGGCAGGCGAAAACCAACAAGCAAAAACATTGTATGACAAATTGTGGGATGACCACTTAGTAAAACAACGCGACGATGGCTCGGCTTTACTCTATATCGACCGTCATTTATTACATGAAGTGACTTCTCCGCAAGCCTTTGAAGGTTTACAACTTGCGGGTCGTAAACCATGGCGTTTAAGTGCGAATGTGGCAACCCCCGATCATAATGTTCCAACATCGACCAAAGAGCGTTCAGAGGGAATCGCAGGTATTGAAGATGATACTTCACGTATCCAAGTTCAAACCTTAGACGACAACTGTAAAACCTTTAATGTGGTGCAGTTCGACATTAATGATGTCCGTCAAGGCATTGCACACGTGGTCGGGCCTGAGCAAGGTTTGACTTTACCGGGTATGACGGTGGTGTGTGGAGATTCTCATACGGCAACACATGGTGCATTTGGCTGTTTGGCACACGGGATTGGGACATCTGAAGTGGAGCATGTATTGGCAACCCAATGCTTGGTTCAAAAGAAGATGAAAAACATGTTGGTGCGTGTTGATGGTCAATTGGGTCAGGGCGTAACACCGAAAGATGTGGTTTTAGCCATCATTGGTAAAATTGGTACTGCGGGTGGTACAGGTCACGCGATCGAATTTGGTGGTCAAGTCTTCCGTGATATGTCGATCGAAGGTCGTATGACGGTGTGTAATATGGCGATTGAAGGCGGCGCACGTGTGGGTATGGTCGCTGTCGATGACAAAACCATTGCCTATGTCAAAGACCGCCCATATGCACCACAAGGCGTACAGTGGGATGCTGCTGTTGCATATTGGAATACCTTACATTCGGATGCAGATGCGCATTTTGACACAGTAGTTGTATTGCAAGGTGAAGAGATTGAGCCACAAGTGTCTTGGGGTACATCGCCTGAAATGGTGATTCCAGTGACTCAAGCTGTACCAACTTTAGATCAAGCCAAAGATGAAGTGCAACGCAATGATTGGACGCGTGCTTATAACTACATGGGTTTAACCGCAGGTCAGGCGTTGGCAGATATTCAGTTAGACCGTGTCTTTATTGGTTCATGTACCAACTCTCGCATTGAAGATATTCGTGCCGCGGCTGAAGTGGCTAAAGGCAAAAAAGTGGCAAGTACCATTAAACAAGCCATGGTGGTTCCAGGGTCTGGTTTAGTCAAAGCGCAAGCCGAAGCTGAAGGCTTAGACAAAGTTTTGATTGAAGCAGGTTTTGAATGGCGTGAGCCAGGTTGTTCAATGTGTTTAGCCATGAATGCAGACAAATTACAACCCGGTGAGCATTGTGCATCGACCTCTAACCGTAACTTCGAAGGTCGCCAGGGCAATGGCGGGCGTACGCATTTGGTGAGTCCAGCAATGGCAGCCGCAGCAGCGATTGCAGGTCACTTTGTCGATGTGCGTTCATTTTAATTCGGGCTTGGGAGCATAGACATGAAAAAATATACCGTTGAACAGGGTATCGTTGCACCTTTAGACCGTGCCAATGTCGATACAGACTTGATCATTCCAAAACAGTTTTTGAAATCCATTAAACGCACGGGTTTTGGTGAAAACTTATTTGATGAGTTGCGTTATTTAGATGAAGGTTTTTTGGGGCAAGACAATTCTAAACGTCTTAAGAACCCTGATTTTGCATTGAATCAGCCACGTTACCAAGGTGCGAGCATCTTAATTTCTCGTGCGAACTTTGGTTGTGGTTCAAGCCGCGAACATGCGCCGTGGGCATTGGAAGAATATGGTTTCCGTACTGTGATTGCACCCAGCTATGCCGACATTTTCTTTAATAATAGTTTCAAAAATGGCATGTTACCTGTAATTTTGTCTGAAGAAATTGTTGATCAACTTTTCAAAGAATGTGCCGCAACAGAAGGTTATCAGCTAACGATTGATTTGGACGCGCAAGAAGTGCGTACACCATCGGGTGAAGCCTTCACATTTGAAGTCGATCCATTTCGTAAGCACTGTTTGTTAAATGGTTTGGATGATATCGGGTTAACTTTGCAGGTTGCAGATGACATCAAAGCCTATGAAGAAAAGACCAAAGCATCACGTCCGTGGGTGTTTGCTGAAATTCATGCTTAATTGAAAATTCGATGCATCTAGTGCTTGGGGCCATCTCTTGTTAATATCGAGCAAAAGAATTTTAAACGTTTTGCTACTGGTAAAGGTTGGGCTTGAACAATGGTGACGAGTTACAGTCGTATCGCTCTACTGGCGTTGGTGGGAACATTAACTGCCTGCCAAAGCATGAATACGACAAGCATAAAGCGGATTCAGGATACCCCAGCGAGTAAAAATAATGCGCAGCTTTACTGTACTGGTACAGTGAGCTGCGAATTTGAACGATGGAATCAGATCAAAATTGTGGATGCAGAAAATCATCGTGTAAGCCGTGAGGCCATTCGAGAGAAGGTCGTGCGTCTAAAACGAGATGATTTGAATGAAGCGAATGCCTTGTTTCTGTCAGTGCCAGCGGGGCAACATGAATTGGTAATTCGCTTCTATCCCGTTTCGGTCGATCGCGCTGAAACGCTGCATGTGATTCATCGTTTTAAGCCTGCGGAACGCTACACCTTTAGGATGTTCCGTGCGCGCAGTCGACATCAGGGAAGCTTGTTGAATATGTCTGCACCTGACCCTTTATGTGTCGATTTAAAGCAAAGCCAAAGAACAATTCGTCGTTTTTGCAAACCTTACAATGTCTTAAATGGCTTGGGCGAGTTTGTAGAACAAAAACTTTAATCGTGTGAGTCAGAACTCACCAACAATGGAATATTTCATGTCTAAACATATTTTGATTTTGGCTGGTGACGGCATTGGTCCTGAAATTGTAAAAGCCGCAGAACAGGTACTTACACGAGTCAATGATCAATTCAATTTAGGTTTAACGTGGGAACAGGGCCTACTCGGTGGGGCTGCCATTGATGCACACGGTTCGCCTTATCCAGATGTGACCGCAGCACAAGCCAAAAATGCAGATGCGATTTTACTCGGTGCGGTGGGTGGTCCGAAGTGGGACAACATTGAGCGTTCGATCCGACCAGAGCGTGGTTTGTTAAAAATTCGTAGTGAATTGAATTTATTCGCGAACTTACGTCCAGCCATTTTGTATCCGCAATTGGCAGATGCATCAAGCTTGAAGCCTGAAATTGTAGCAGGTCTTGATATTCTTATCGTTCGTGAATTAACTGGCGGGATTTATTTCGGTCAGCCACGGGGGATTCGTGAACTTGAGAATGGTGAAAAACAAGGTTTTAACACCGACGTTTATGCTGAGTCTGAAATTAAGCGTATTGCGAAAGTAGCTTTTGAAATGGCTGGTTTACGTGGCGGAAAAGTCTGTTCAGTTGATAAAGCCAACGTCCTTGAAGTGACGGAGCTTTGGAAACAAACCGTAACGGCGATGAAAGAAGCTGACTATCCAAACATTAACTTGTCGCATATGTATGTCGATAATGCTGCAATGCAATTGGTGCGAGCGCCTAAACAGTTTGACGTGATTGTGACAGGTAACTTATTTGGTGACATCTTGTCTGATGAAGCCGCGATGTTGACAGGTTCAATTGGGATGTTGCCATCAGCATCCTTAGATGAAAATGCGAAAGGGATGTATGAGCCATGTCATGGTTCGGCGCCCGATATCGCAGGACAAAATATTGCCAACCCATTAGCCACTATTCTTTCAGTAGCTATGATGTTGCGATATACCTTCCGTGAAGAAGCTGCTGCTCAAGCGATTGAAGATGCAGTAGGCAATGTCCTAGATCAAGGCTTGCGTACCGCTGATATCATGTCTGAAGGCATGAGCAAAGTGGGTACTGCGGAAATGGGGCAGGCAGTTGTGGCTGCGCTGAACTAAGCCAAAAGCAATTTGAAAACGCAGCCATCCGCTGCGTTTTTTTATGCCTAAAATTTAATAACTTTTGCAGGCTTTACCTCGATATTGAATTGATTGAGCAATATTATCTTTTAACAAGAAGTGGACTTGGCACTCTAACTGAACATCATAAAATGGCGTATGTGTGGGAATAGGAATCGCACCGACACTGCTGTCGCTACGCATAGTGGGCATAGGGGTTGGAATTTGAATCCGCCTGACAATGGTGTAACTCAGTTGGTTTGGTGTTTGAATCGGCGCACCTAAAGTTTCATAACCGAGTTGACGTAAGTCGAGTTCGCGCCGAATGCTCGATACATCTTGGCCGATATATTGTTCTAAATAGTCGGGGAGCGCAATTTTAGCGGGTGAAACGACGGTCTGGTGTTGCATTGGAGAGCTGCTGCAAGCTTGAAGCAGTAGAAAGCAGATGGAACTAAAAAAACTGACAATAAAGGGCTTCATGATCATCCCCTAAGCAGAGAAAGACCCTTTTAGTATTGTATATCTGAACGTTCGTTTGAGTATGTTTCGAGTAATTTGAGATAAACGGTATGTAGGCGACTCAACATAACGCAGCCGCTAACACGCTTTGCCGATGTACTGAATAGATTCCACAAGATCATCATGCAGTCTGAACTCAATTTTGCATTTCATTTCAATATTCAGGCTACCGCTGGAAGGTGTCGGAATGGGCGCACCCATACTGACACTGGTTCCAAGATTGGGGGTTACCATCGGAATAGGCATATTACGTAACAGAGTTTAGGTCAGTTTCTCTGGGGTATATACAGGAGCACCGAGCACTTTATAACCCATGCTATTGAGGTTGAGTTGATTTTGAACTTGATGTGACGATTGTCCGATATAGTGTTGTAAGGTTTGCTTGAGCCGAGTTTCGCTTGTTGTGGCACAAGCAACACATAGCATTGGGAACAGTAAGTAAAATAGCGAGCTTCGTTGAAGTCGTCTTCATTATTGTTTTGGCGTATTAGGTTGTTATCTCATTTAATTATAGTTTGATTTTTGCTTGGAATATAGTTGATTCATAACGTTTTAGTCTGAGCGCAGACATTAAAAAAGCCACTTAAAAAGTGGCTTTTTCGCTTCGCTAAAACTTAGCGCGCACGATAAGTGATACGACCCTTAGACAAATCATAAGGTGTCATTTCTACTTTAACACTGTCGCCAGTCAAAATACGAATATAGTGTTTACGCATTTTACCAGAGATGTGAGCAATCACTTCATGACCGTTTTCTAAACGTACACGAAACATAGTATTAGGAAGCGTCTCGGTGACAACGCCTTCGAACTCGATGAGTTCCTCTTTATTGGCCATAGCCTACCTGAATGAATAAATTGGAAAGGCGCAAATTATAGTCAATTTTTTTGCATAAAACAAGGCGGAATGGGCGGTTGCCTGATCATCTGTCAGTAAAATAAGCGAACAAGCGGAATAAATATTTTCAACAAAAAAACTGTATAAGTTGTTGTCAGTTCGGTCAATCGCAGTTAATCTAATTTTAATGTTTTATGTATAAATGAAGAACATACAAGGAAGGTTCTAGCGTGGGTCAGCTAACGGATGCATCGGTTGTATTGCGATTAGGCTACCAAGCGATTCGTCGTTCAGGGTTGCCAACAGAAGAAATTTTAACAAAGGCGGGTGTTGCATTAAATCAGATGGAAACCAATGAGCGTACGCCTTTGAGCGCACAATACGCTTTTTGGGTGGCGGCAGAAGAGGTGAGTCGCGATCCAGACATCGGTCTACATTTGGGTGAAAATCTGCCTTTATACCGTGGCCAAGTGATTGAGCATTTGTTTATTTCATCCGAAAACTTCGGTGAGGGCTTGAAGCGTGCTTTGGCTTATCAGCGATTGATCAGTGATGCCTTTCATGCCAAGTTGGTGGTTGAAGATGACCGGTGTTATTTGACCAATGGGGAACAACCTTGGGCTGAAAATTTGGTCAATCGACATTTTTCTGAATGTGCGATGTCCGGTATTTTACGGTTCTTTAAATTTATTACTGAAGGGCGCTTTGAACCGATCTATATTGATTTTAACTTCAGTAAAGGCGCGTTTGATGATGAGTATTTCCGCGTATATGAGTGCCCTGTCAGTCTAGGGCAAAAAGAAACCCGCTTATATTTTGACCCAAGTATTTTGGCTTATCCGTTGTGGCAGGCGGAACCTGAATTATTGCAACTGCATGAGCAGTTAGCGATTGAAAAACTTCAAGAATTAGCCCGTTATGATTTGGTGGGTGAAGTCCGTCGTGCGATAGGTTCAACCCTAGAAAGTGGTGAAACCACACTTGAAACAGTGGCTTCTCAGCTCAGTATTACCCCAAGGCGTTTACGCACACAGCTTAGTGAGGCGAATACCAGCTTCCAGCAAATTTTGTCTGATTATCGCTGTCGTTTGGCGAAAAAACTTTTGGCCAATACGGCTGAAAGTGTAGAGCGTATCGTGTATTTGACGGGCTTTTCTGAGCCAAGTACCTTCTATCGTGCATTTAAACGCTGGACCAATGAAACCCCAGTGGAATATCGCAAGCGTAAGCAGCGTTAAGAAATCCCTCCTAACCTCCCTTTATAAAAGGGAGGAATTTCTTCCCCTCCTTTGAAAAAGCCGGCTAGGGGGAGGATTCAAAAATAAATTATTCAGGCATATTGAGCCAGTGCGGCCCAAGCGGCTGCTTAGGTAGCTTAAACTGCGCTGGATAGTCGGCATGAATGAAATACAGCCCATCAGGAGGGGCTGTAATGCCTGCGGCTTTGCGGTCTTCTGCTGCGAAAATAGCCTCAATATGCTCGACTTCATACATACCTTGACCAATTTCCAGTAAGCAGCCCATGATATTGCGGACCATATGGTGCAAGAAGCCATCGGCCTGAATGTCGAGGACCAAATATGGGCCATGTTGAATTAAGCGACAATGGCTGACATGGCGCACAGGTTGATTGGATTGGCATGCGGCTGCACGGAAGCTTTCAAAGTTATGCGTGCCTTCGAACTTTTGCGCAGCTTGCATCATCTTCGTTATATCTAGCGCATAATAAGCATGTGTGACTTGTTTATGCATAAGAGCAGGGCGTTGCGGGTGGTTATAAACGACATAACGATAACGACGTGCCTGCGCTTTGAAGCGTGCATGAAAGTCTTGATCCATCGCTTTGATCCACTGGATCGAGATATCTTTTGGCAGTTGGCTGTTGCTGCCCATTAACCAACCGCGCTCTGAACGAAGTGCTGAGCTATCAAAATGCGCCACCATATTGGTAGCATGGACGCCAGCATCGGTACGACCTGCACCATGTAAGCTAATCGGTTCATTGGCAATTTTAGAGAGTACTTTTTCAATCGTCTCTTGTACGCTGATCACACCTGTTTGCTGGGTTTGCCAACCACGGTAGTGTGTTCCACAAAACTCAATGCCGATCGCAAAACGTTGCATATGTACCTCAAATTAACCCAAATCATGCCAATGGCTGAAGCGTGCTTCAGCGCTGGGGTATTGTAAATACATTTTAAGGGCTTTGGCATACAGATCTGCATGCCCGAGGCAATCACTAACAATTATTTTGGCTTGGGTTGTCCAAGCGGCAACTGCATAGCGCTGATCAGTACGGCCGAAAGGGACTTGGGTGCTTAAAATAACAACACAGCCTTGTGCGTAAAATTCATCGAAAAGTGCTATTAGCTCGGCATTCACAGCTAAATTACCCGTTCCAAAACCTTGCAAAATGAGGAAATGTGGCGGCGCAGAGAGCAAATTTCGCAAGTTTTGTACTTGCTGCACCAAGGCAACAGGTTGCATCATCAGGTTGAGGCAATTGAACTGGTGGGATTGTTCTACATCACCTGTTTGTACAATGTGTGTTTTTAAGCCGTGTGGAATCGGCTGTTCAGCCATGACGCCTGTAAAAGCATCCAGTTCTGTGGTATGTCGTTTTAACGCGGTTTGCGCATGTAATACCTGTTGATGAAAAGCCAGATACACTCCGACAGGATGTTTCATCACCGCATCTAAGGCAAAATTCAAATTACTAATCGCATCGCTAAATTCACGCGTATCCGTGCCTTGAACATTCAGCAATGGATATTGGCTACCTGTGAAAACCACACATGCGGAGTCTGCGATAAAGTGTGCGGCGACAGCACTGGCATAGCTTAAGGTATCTGTGCCATGAATCACGACAAAATGCTGGAATTGTTTCAGTTGTAATTGTTGAATCTGCTGAATCAGCAATAACCAGTCTTCAGCCGTGCAGGCGCTACTGTCTTTAATGACAGGTGCAATAAAACATTCAATGTCGAGATGAATCGGCAAAACATGTGTGAGCTTGGGAATAAAGTCTTCGGCAGGCATTGGTTGTAAGGGTTCGCCAATACAGCCAAAGGTTCCACCCATATAGATAAGCGCAATTTTTTTCATTATAAAAAAAGCAGTCGGTGATGACTGCTTTAGTTTAAAACGAAATGGCTTAGGATGCTATGCGGCTCAGTAACTGTTCTACTTGCTGACGTTGTTCCGTAGAGTAATTTGGTTCTTGTTCAACCAAAATTTCACGTGCAGCTTCGAAAGCGCCAAGTTGAATGTATTGCTCAGCCAATTCAAGGTTTAAGTGTATTTCATTGACTTCGTTCAGTTGAGGGAAAGACTGTACCAGAGGATCGCTTTGATCCACCGTATTGGCAGGTGCATTAGACTCTAGACTAAAACTGAGGCTTGGTGTAACAACTGCTGGTTTTTCTTCTATTATCGCTTCACTTGGGCTCACCGTATCGAAAGAAAAAGCAGGGATGTCTTTTGCCGCTTCAGCCGTAGATTCGCTTGAAAAATCAAATGTAAATTCAGGGCGCTCATCTACAGCAGGCGGCGAAATTTCTGCTTCTGGCGTTGTTGTCGGCGCTGTGTCGAGATTGAACGAAAAATCTAAAGGTTGGATTTCGGCTGCTGCAGTTTCTGCTGGTTGAGCAGGCGTGCTTTCTAAAGAGAGTGAACCGAAATCGAGCGGTTTAAGTTCTTCAGCAGGTTTGGCTGGTTCTGCTGTTGGTGTATTTAAACTAGAAATATCAAAATCTAAGCTTTGAACTTCGATACTCGGTTCAGGTTGAGCCGTTGTTGTGGTGGTAAATGCTGAGGTATCAAAATCAAGCAGTTTAATGTCTTGAACAGGTTCAACAACAGAAGCCTGCACAGGAGCGGGCGCAGGATTATTTGATGACATCAGGGCATCGAAGTCAGCAGTATTGGTTGCTTCTACAGGTTTTGGTGTAGATGGTGCAATTTCAGTCGGTTTAAACTCAATCGTGTCACGGCTATTTTGATGTAATTGATCGTAATCCGATTTTTTGGCTTCTGCTTGTGCCAAAATATCATCCAGTTCTAAAGAACGTAAATGATTCAGTAATTGGCTGATGGCAAACTCATCTTTTTGAAGCAAGTGAATATCGAGCAGCAGTAAATATAATTCGTGTTGTGAATTGTCTTTATTTAGGGCTTGGTTGATTTGTGCTTCAGCTGAGAAGAAATTGCGGTCGCGAATTTGGCCTTCAATTTTATTACGTAGATCTGTGGCGAGTGGTGTCGTGGCTTTTTTAGCAACAACATCTTCAACGACTTGAGTTTGTTGCGGGGATTTTTTAGACGAACTGGTTTTTTTGGCTTTGTTTTTTGCAGCAACCGCTTTTTGAGTTTTTGGTTCTGCTTCTTTACTCGCCTCACGCTTTTTTAAGACTATGGCAACAACCAATAGTAAGATAAATGGAATCACATAAATAAGCATGTTTTACCCCTTTTGAACTTGTCTTTGTGCAAGTTCATCCAAAATCAAATAATCAAAATAACACTTTAGTGTGTTGGCTTTTTCTCAGTTTGTTGTGCTTTCAATTGTTGTTGCAATTGTGCAAGACGAGCGTTTAGTAATTGAATTCTCTGATCTTTCTGATTAAGTGCCACTTCTAATTGTGTTACGTTTCTCTGTAATTTAACGGTTTTTTCACGGGATGTCATAACTTTTAATGACAACTCGTTTGATGTTTGATTCTTTTCTGTCGACTTCTTGGCAGAACCGTGGCTTGAATCTTGCTCTTTCTCCGCAACCAAACTCATCTCGGCTTGATTGAGGCGGTATTTCGCCTTGCCAGATTGCTGTGAGCTTTGTTTTGGAAGTGATGAAACGGAGACTTTTTGCTCTGATTTTGCCGTTTGTAGACCTGTTAAATTGAGGTTGGCACCACGACGTAAGCGGTTTACGTCACCTTGAATAAAGGCATGTTCGTTCTTGGCTTTAATTTGTTGCATGACTTCACCGACAGGACGGTTTTCTTCAGCAGCAATACGCGATGCAATACCCCATAGAGATTCATTTGACCGAACTACATGGGCACTTTGAGGTGCGGCTTGGCGTGCATTAGTTGCAGGGGCAGCAGGTGTTGTTTTTGCTGTCGACGGACTAGCTTGAGGGCTAGCCTGTGCAGAAATGGGTGCATCTGATTTTTGAACTGAATCAGCATACTTTTGCACCAACGGATCTGCCGATTTTTTTGCTTGTGTAATAGGTTCAACACGTGGAGCTGATGTTTGAGCAGCTGCTGCAATTTGCGTAGAGGTTACTGAAATAACTTGCGTTGGCGCTGTAATAGCGGTCGCACTCATGCTTGGTGGGGTATGGTTATTGAGTTTGAGTGGTGTCGTGTTTGTCGTCGGCGCAGCTGTTGTTTTTAAGCTATTGAATTGTGTGCTGACAGGTAAGTTCAGCGCAATATCTTTTTCGTTGACAATCACCACCGGTTTTAAAGCTTTTTCATTATTATTCGTACGGGCTTGAAGTACTGTCGAGCGTTTATTGGCTGTTTTAATATGTTGTAGCCGTGCCGCATTGCCTTCTTTGATTTTGACGACAATGTTCAGTTCCGCTTCAGTTAAAGGGCGTGAAGAAGTAATCGTAATCACACCGGTACTGGCGCTGATACGACGGGTAAAAAAGTTCAGATTACTGGGCGGCTGATGCATGACACCAAGAGACATCAAATCTTCTACACTGGCTAGACTGGCTTGAATCGGAGCATTCGGATCTGCATCGTGAAAGTTCAATTCTGCATACAACAGTTCCCCAGGTGCAGACTGAATTTGAATAGGATCAATAGTGATCGCATTCACATTTTGCGAAGCAATAATGGCTAAAATGGCTATCTTTAATTTGTTATTTACGGTCATCTTAATCTTTAGCTCGGTCACAGATCGCAAAGCGAAAATTATAGATTAGCGAGTTGTGTGTTATTTGTAAAACGTTAACATTGAGGTTACAAAAAAAAGCCGATCAAGTGTGATCGGCTTAATACTTTAGCGGGTAAATACTTAAGTATTTTTGTAGTCAATCAGGATGCGGAGCATACGACGTAAGGGTTCTGCAGCACCCCAAAGCAATTGATCACCGACAGTGAAAGCACCTAAGTACTCTTTGCCCATATTTAATTTGCGTAGACGACCAACAGGAACTGTTAATGTACCCGTTACAGCCACAGGTGTTAAGTCCGTCATAGACGCTTCACGGGTATTTGGAACCACTTTTGCCCATTGGTTTGCGCTACGTAACATATCTTCGATTTCATCAAGAGGCACGTCTTTCTTCAGCTTTAATGTTAAAGCTTGAGAGTGACAACGCATCGCACCAATACGCACACAATGACCGTCAATCGGAACGATTTGCTGGTTGCCCAAGATCTTGTTGGTTTCAACTTGACCTTTCCATTCTTCTTTCGACTGACCGCTGTCTAATTGTTTGTCGATATAAGGAATGAGTGAGCCTGCTAATGGCACGCCAAAGTTTGCTGAAGGGAAACCTTCGCCACGTTGTAATTCCGCAATTTTAGAGTCGATATCTAGAATTGGAGAGCGTGGGTCATCTAACAAATCTTTGGTGTTGTTGTACAAATAGCCCATACCAGAGATGAGTTCACGCATATTTTGCGCACCAGCACCCGATGCTGCTTGATAAGTCATCGAGGTTGCCCATTCCACTAAATTGTTTTGGAATAAACCGCCTAAGCCCATCAGCATCAGTGAAACTGTACAGTTACCGCCCACGAATGTTTTGGTACCGTTCACTAAACCATCTTTAATCACGTTCATGTTGACAGGGTCAAGTACGATGATGGCTTCATCTTCCATACGAAGTGTAGATGCCGCATCAATCCAATAGCCTGTCCAGTTTTCTGCTTTGAGCTTCGGGAAAACTTCTGAGGTATAGTCGCCGCCTTGGCAGGTAATAATGACATCCATTTGCTTCAGACTGTTAATGTCTGATGCATCCATAAGTGCTGGGGCAGTTTTACCGCCAAACGCAGGCGCTTCACCGCCTGCATTACTGGTAGAGAAATAAAATGGCTCAAAATGAGCAAAATCATTCTCTTCAACCATACGTTGCATTAGGACGGAACCAACCATCCCGCGCCAACCGACCAGACCTACTTTCATGTCACTTTGCCTCGGTGCGTTAAAAATTAAAAGGGGATTCGAGTGTATCAAAAGAGCGCTTAACTGCAAGCACTACACAATGAAAACAGCAATTATATTGTGCAATATATCTTGTTTATGTTACATGCAAAATTGATATTAATTTATGAATCTACAAAAAATTAAGAATATAAGAGTGGGTATCTATGATCTGGGTTGAGTTGCTGGCATGTGTTGTGATTTGGTTAAGCTTCTGGTCACTGATTCCACGAGATGAATGGTGGTTTCGAGGCGCAGATTTTCCACGCTTACAGATTTTGGCATTGGGATTGATTGCATTTATCTTGATGTTGATTTGGGATGCACCTTGGAATTGGGGGCGTGAAGTCATTTTGCTGGGGTTAATTGCGGCAGTGTCGTACCAACTCAAAATGGTGTTGCCTTATACCTTTGTATGGAAAAAGCAGGTGAAAACGGTTGCTAAAACAGAGTTACAGCCAGAACGTCAGATTTCTTTAATTGTGTCGAATGTACTAACGCCCAATACTCAATATTACTTATTGCTGCAACAGATTCACCAGCATCAACCGGACTTGATTTTGACTTTAGAGTCGGATGCACATTGGGAACAAGCCTTGAGTGAACTGGAAGATGACTATCCCTATCGGGTTGCAGTGCCTTTGGATAATCTGTATGGCATGCACTTGTATAGTCGTTTAGCGCTTAAAGATATTGACGTTAAGTTTATTTTGAGCGATGAAATTCCTTCGATTCATGCCACAGTCATCTTAAGGTCAGGACAACCAGTGCAACTGTACTGCTTACACCCGAAACCGCCAAGTCCGACCGAAGCCAAAGACTCTACTTTACGTGATGCTGAATTATTGATAGTCGGGGATCAGATTAAAGACTTGGATGAGAGCTGCATTGTGATGGGGGATTTGAATGACGTGGCATGGTCGCGCACGACACGACTTTTTCAACGGATCAGTGGGCTGCTAGACCCGCGAGTCGGACGGCATTTTGTCAATACTTTTCATGCTGACTATCCTTTGTTGCGCTGGTCACTGGATCATGTTTTTCACAGTACGGATTTTGCCTTAGTGCAGATGCAACGTTTAGCACATATTGGTTCAGATCATTTCCCTGTATATGTGGTGCTTCAAACCGGTCGGGTATTTGAGCAAGTACAAGAAGAACTGGAACAAACCGAAGCCGATGAGCAAGAAGCGCAGGAGGCGATTGAAGATGGAATTGAGAAAGCGGAACGAGAAGGTAAGCAGGTGACAGATAAAATTGCCAAAGATTACCAGTAAATATAGGGGCGCGCGGATTTCATCAGTGTAGGATATGGCTTACAGGGATTTGGGAATCTGACGAATGGTTAGTCATTTGGTATGCCCGTATCCTAGTCTCATCAGCAGATGGAGCGGGAATGGATCATCCCAGTATGGAAGTTGAAGCTGATGGAAATTATCATGGATATGATGTAGGTATGGAATGCCACCGAATAAAACAAAAATTACGTTGAAAGCACAACCTCATGTACCCGAGTTTTGCAGGACGCAGAACTCGGGTTCTACTTTTTAAGCAGCTCTTTTTTTGTTAAAAATAAATCTTGTCATAGCCTGCAGGGCGAGTTTTAAAGCGACGGTGGAACCACATATATTGAGTCGGAGCAATACGGAGTTGATTTTCAATAATTTGATTCACTCGTGTCGCATCATCGACTTCATCTTCACTGGGTAAGTTTTCCACCGCAGGTTCAATCAACACTTTGTATTGTGGGTTTTTAATATCCCCATCACGATAAAAATACAGAGGAATGGCTGCGGCTTTGGTCATTTTCAATAAACGACGGTGTGCTGTAACGGTCGCTGCGGGAACGCCAAAAAATGGCGCCATAACACCTTGTTTTAAACCAAAGTCTTGATCTGGGCTATACCAAATGGCATGGCCATTTTTTAAGTTACGGACTAAACCACGCATGTCATCATGATCAATTTGATGTGCATAAATGGTGGCACGGCAGCGGTAGATGAGCATATCCAGCAACGGATTATTTTGTGGGCGATACACCACATCTGGTTCAAAATACTGCGCGCATAGATAACCACCCGCATCGAGCAAAGTAGAGTGGGTTCCTAAAAGCAGTGCGCCTTTACCTTCTGCTTGTGCTTTTTGAATATATTCTAAACCTTCAATACTGACACGGCCAGTAAACCACTTTGGGCTATACCACGCATTCAGCGTTTCAAATACGCCCAGCATTTGATCGACAAAAACTAAACGGGCATTTTCAAGGACTTCTTGGGCCGACCATTCAGGGAAACACACCTCCAGATTACGAACGGTGGTTTTACGCCTCGACTTCAGATATTTAAAACTGAGATTGCCTAAGAGGGTGGCCAGTCGGTGTTGAATTGCCCATGGGAGAATCGCCAATATCATGAGAAAGACGATACCAATCCAAACGCCCCAATATTTGGGGTGCAGAAAAGACCACTGAAATTCACCGGGTTGATAGTCTGGCTTCGAACTCATAAATTGCGATAAAGGCTGAAAAAAGAATGTTTCGAGTTTAGCATGAAGCAAGAATGAAGGGTCAATGTTCAGAATCAACCCGATGTCGGCACTCTGCAAATGTGATGTTATATAGGCTTGGATGATGTAGACGAACGCACCCATATGCAAATGGAAGAGATGCACATCTTCTCGATGGTGGTGGGCACCCTCAGCTGAGTTCCATAAAAAAACTCCGCATTGTGCGGAGTTTTTTATGGAGTTTACGAAAATTTATTTGGTTAAATTTTCCAGTTCTTCCCAACGTTCCAGTTTTTCCAGCAATAGCTCATCAATTTCAGTCAAACGATTCGACAACGTCATCGCCTTGTCTGCATCTGAAATAAATAATGAACCATCTGCAAGTGAGGCATTGATTTCCGCTTGCTCTTTTTCCAGTGCTTCCATTTCGGCAGGCAGTTGTTCAAGCGCACGTTGATCTTTATAGCTGAGTTTGACTTTTTTAGCAGGTGCTGCGTTCGCTTCAGCTTTTGCCGCTGCTTTTTTCACAGCACTTTTTTGGTCAACCGCAGTTTGGTCTGGTCGTTGTTGTAAGTAATCTTGGTAACCACCGATGTATTCATCGATATTGCCTTTACCATCGAACACCCAAGTTGAGGTGACCACGTTATCCATAAAGGCACGGTCATGCGAAATAAGCAGTAAAGTGCCTTTGTAGTCGGACAACATTTCTTCCAGCAGCTCTAGTGTCACCATATCCAAGTCATTGGTGGGTTCATCCATCACGATTAAGTTAGATGGCTTAAGTAGTAATTTGGCTAAAAGAATACGGTTACGCTCACCGCCTGAAAGAGCTTTGACTGGTGTACGCGCACGTTCTGGTGAGAACAAGAAATCTTGCAAATAGCTGTAAATGTGACGACGGTTACCATTCACATCGACATGGTCCGAACCTTCTGAAACGTTATCTTTGACAGATTTTTCAAGGTCGAGAGCATTACGTAATTGGTCGAAGTAAGCTACTTCCAATTGTGTGCCAGTTTTCACCGTACCCGTATGTTCTTGTTCGCCTAAAATGGCTTTAATGAGGGTGGTTTTACCGACACCGTTGTCACCAACAAGACCAATACGGTCACCACGGAGCACCAATGCAGAGAAGTCTTTGATGATCGGCGCATCATGACCAAAGCGAACGCTTAAGTTCTCAATTTCAAAGACCACTTTACCTGAACGGCTAGCATCTTGTGTCGCCATGCTGACTTTGCCTTGCTGTGAGCGACGCGCTTTTGATTGTTCACGTAGTTCTTTTAAGGCACGTACACGACCTTCATTACGCGTACGACGCGCTTTAATGCCTTGACGAATCCACACTTCTTCTTCAGCCAAGCGTTTGTCAAACAGTGCATTCTGCTTTTCCTCGGCTTCCATTTGCTGTGCTTTCAGCTCAAGGTAACGTGAGTAGTTACCTTCATAGCTGCGTAGGGTGCCGCGGTCGAGTTCAACAATTCGTGTTGCAATGCTGTCCACAAATGAACGGTCATGCGAGATGAACAGTAAAGTTAAATTATTTTGATCAAGTAAAAACTTCTCGAGCCATTCAATACTTTCAACGTCCAAATGGTTGGTTGGTTCGTCCAGTAATAGCACATCGGGTTGAGTAAGGAGTGCACGAGCAAGCAGCACACGACGCTTACGACCACCTGATAAATCGGCCAAATCGGCATCTGGGTCTAGGCCCATTTTACTTAAAATAGAATTGACTTTGGTTTCTAAAGCCCAGCCATCCAACTGATCTAGTTTGTGTTGTAGGTTACCCATGCGGTCACATGCTTCCATGTCTCCAAGTACACAAGCATCACTGGCTTCATGATAGGCTCTGAGCACATCTGCGGCTTCACCTGCGCCGTCTGCCACGATATCCGCCACTTTGCCGGAGTCCATCGGCACGTCTTGCGCCAACATAGAAATGGTGATGCCATTTTGCAGAGAAACTTCACCAGAGTCGGGTAATAAACTTCCCTCGATCAGTTTAAGTAAAGTAGACTTACCTTCACCATTACGACCAATTAAACACACTCGTTCACCGCGCTCTAATGAAAAGTTCGCGCCATCGAGCAAGGCAGGTCCACCAAACGCAAGTTGGACATCCCTTAAAGTAATATAGGCCATAATGTTTCCTGAAAAATCTCAAATGAGGACTTGAAGTGTCTAAACAACAAAATATTGATAATCAAGCGCCATTGTCCGCACCCATTGAAGATTTGCAAGTCCGAATTGCATTTTTAGATGATTTAGTTGAACAGCTCAATGAACAATTGGTGATTCAAGGACTGGAAATTGCTGATTTAAAAAAACAAATGCAAATTTTGTATCAACGTGTTGAATCTTCAGATTTGTCCGATGGAATTGCGACATTTGACCCGATGGCTGATCGTCCGCCACATTATTAAGTTCATTTGCTGTCTGCGGCTAAAAAAAGCTGTGATGTGGGTTGTGGATATTGATGAGTCGTGTCTCTTTTTTTGTTTTACCCAACTCAAAGCCCAATTTGACTGACGAAATCATTTGACCTTTGATGCAGTTCCTACTCTAATACCCGCTTTCTGGTGCATCCCATAAAAACTGTCCTATGACTCAAAAAGTTGTTCTTCTTGACCTTGAAAATAATGTTCCAACGGCTAAATTGTTGCGCGAGATTGTGGAGCATTATCCGACTTTGTATTTGTTTCATTGCCAAGGTCAATTTGAGTATGCATTGCAAGATTTGACGGAACTGGCTGCTTGGATCAGTAGTGGTCAAGTGGTGATTTTAGACACGCCCAAAGCCGAGCAAAAAGAGTTCGAATATGCCGTGGTGGTGGGGCAGTTAATGGCTTTGCTTGAGCCAGAGACGCAGGTTGAAATTATCTCTGCGGTCAATACCGCAGAAATACTTTTGGACTTAATGCAATCTTCGGATATTCAGAGCAATTTGATCCTCATTCAGTCTGAAGCTGTACCAAGTCAACGTCATCTTCCCAGTTTAGACAGCATCAAAAATCAGCCTTATTTAAAAATGGTCAAAAAATATTGTGATGCTTTGGGGAAAATGTCAGGTAAGCCGAACACATTGGACGGTCTAAAAAATTCAATAAGTAATATTTTGCAACTCGTGCCTGAAAAGACGCAGCGGGTGGTGGGGATGTTGATTAATCTCAAAATCATCAAACGCTATGATGAGCAGATTCGCTTTCGTAAAAAAGTGTTGAAGCAGTGGTTGGCACTGAATTTAGATGAACAAGACCCAATTACACAGCCGCAAAGCATGCAACAAGCGCTACAGCAACTGCAAAAAGACAGTGTCGTGGATAAGCTTGAACCAACTGTAGATACGCAGTCCGCGCAACAAGAGTTGTTTAAAAACTTTGCACAGATTGACCCTGTACAGCTTGAGGTCGCACGAAAACTGCGCGAGTTAAAAACCAATAAACCCAAAGATATCTATGCGCTCCGTGATTTGCTTGAGCAAATGTTTCCGAAGTCAGATGTGCGTATGTTACTGAAAGAGTTACTCGATAAAGGCTATATTTACTGGAATGGACATGAAGTTCTATATAGTCATGAAATGTTCTTAAATTAATTTTATCGTTCAAACTTGCGTTTTATATTGTGCTTATGCAACTCTAATAAAGGAATAAAAAGGTTGTGCTATGGAAAATACTGGAATTTGGGTTGTCGGATTTATCATCTTATTCATCCTCGGCTCGATTTTTGGACTTCGTGTAAGTCCAAGAGAGAAAGCTTTAGGTGAAATGCGTGATAAAGCGCGCAAGATGGGTCTACACCCGCGTTTAGTTGCAGCACCTGACTGGACGAAAATACCAATGGCCTCGGAAAACCGTGCCAGCATGGTGGCGTACTACAGTGTCCTGATTCCAGAAGCACGCCTACCTTTAATGCGCGCTCGCGTTGTTGATCAACAGCTTGAACTCATTACAGGTGATGACAAGTTTAAACATTTACCCATTGAATTAAAGGGTATTTATGCTATTGATATGCAAGCAAACTGCGTGGGACTCTATTGGGATGAGCATTCTGACTTAAGAGCAACCCAGTTAGATGCCATGAAAGCATATTTACAGTCTTTGGCTGAACTTTAATTTTACAGACCCATTGAAACAGGATTAACGGTTAATATGGCGAAAGCTCCTCGGTCCACATCCAAAAGTACTACAGCAGATTCTCCTGAGGCTGGGAAAAAGCGTGCTTTAGTGATTGTGGAGTCGCCTGCAAAAGCGAAAACAATCAATAAATATTTAGGCTCGAATTACATTGTGAAGTCGTCTGTGGGTCACGTGCGTGATTTACCTACAGGTGGTTCTAGTAAGACTGCAGAAAAGAAGCCAGCAACACGAACCAAACTGACCGATGCTCAGAAAGCTGAAAAAGCACAAAATGCACTGGTCAATCGTATGGGGGTTGATCCTGAGCATGACTGGAAAGCACATTATGAAGTGCTTCCAGGCAAAGAGCATGTGGTTGCTGAACTGAAAAAGCTTGCTTCGCAAGTTGACGAGGTCTATCTCGCAACGGACTTGGACCGTGAAGGAGAAGCAATTGCTTGGCATTTAAAAGAAGTGATTGGTGGGGATGACTCACGTTATCAACGTGTGGTGTTCAACGAAATTACCAAAAATGCCATCCAAGATGCATTTAAGCATCCAGCTCGCCTTGATATCGATAAAGTTAATGCGCAACAAGCACGCCGCTTTTTAGACCGTGTTGTTGGCTTTATGATTTCGCCCTTACTTTGGGAAAAAATTGCCCGTGGCTTATCGGCAGGTCGTGTTCAGTCTGTCGCAGTTAAACTGGTGGTTGAGCGTGAGCGTGAAATTCGTGCCTTTATTCCCGAAGAATACTGGCAAGTTTTTGCAGACACCAAGTCACAGACCGATGAGATTCGTTTAGAAGCCGTCAAACAAGCAGGTAAAGCTTTAAAGCTACGCAATAAAGCCGATACCGATGCTTTATTGAAGCTCATTAAAGACGCAGATTACAAAGTTTCAGCACGTGAAGATAAACCGACCAAGGTGAATCCGAGCGCGCCGTATATCACCTCGACTTTACAACAAGCCGCTAGTACACGTCTGGGTTTTTCTGTGAAGAAAACCATGATGTTGGCGCAGCGTTTGTATGAAGCGGGTTTTATTACTTATATGCGTACCGACTCGACCTTTTTGAGTGACGATGCGGTGAATATGGTACGTCATCATATTGAGACCGAGTTTGGTGTGAAATATCTGCCTGCTAAGCCGAACCGCTATGGTAACAAAGCGGGTGCACAAGAAGCCCACGAAGCGATTCGTCCATCGAATGTGGCGTTAAAAGGCGATAGCTTGGTGGGTGTGGAACGTGATGCACAGCGTTTGTATGATTTGATTTGGCGTCAGTTCGTCGCGTGTCAAATGACACCAGCAGAATACTTGTCATCGACTATTTTAGTGGATGCCAACGGTGTTGAGCTTAAAGCCAAAGGTCGAACCTTAGTCTTTGACGGTTTCACTAAAGTCCGTGGTCAAAACAAGTCAGATGATGATGTGTTATTGCCTGCGGTGAAAGTCGGTGAAATCCTGAAGCTTGAAAAATTAGATCCATCGCAACACTTTACCAAGCCACCTGCACGTTTTACTGAAGCGTCATTGGTGAAAGAGCTTGAGAAAAAGGGCATTGGTCGTCCATCGACCTATGCGGCGATTATCTCGACCATTCAAGACCGTGGTTATGTCAAACTGGAAAACCGTCGTCTATTTGCTGAAAAAATGGGTGAGATTGTTACTGATCGTCTAGATGAAAGTTTCAATAACCTGATGAACTATGACTTTACTGCGGACTTAGAAGGTCAGCTCGATAAAGTGGCCGATGGTGAACGCAACTGGAAAGAGTTGCTCGACAGTTTCTATGGCGACTTTAAAAAGCGCCTGACCAATGCGCAAGGTGAAGACGGTATGCGCCGCAACCAACCTGTAGAGGTGGAAGCCGTACACTGTAAAGAATGTGACCGTCCAATGCAGATTCGTACGGGAACCACAGGTGTCTTCTTAGGGTGCTCTGGCTATAACTTACCGCCGAAAGAGCGTTGTAAAGGCACGTTGAACTTAACGCCAGTTGAATCACTTGCTGCACTTTCTGATGATGACGCAGCAGAAACGGCAGATTTGATGTCGAAAAAACGCTGTCCAATCTGTGAAACTGCGATGGACAGTTATGTGATCGATGGTGGTCGTAAGCTACATGTCTGTGGTAATAACCCAGACTGTGCTGGTTTTGAACTTGAAGAAGGTGAGTTCAAAATCAAAGGTTATGATGGCCCAACCATTCCATGTGATAAGTGTGATGGGGAAATGCAGCTGAAGACGGGTCGTTTTGGTCCTTATTTTGCTTGCTCAAGCTGCGATAACACACGGAAAGTCTTAAAAAGTGGCCAACCTGCACCTCCGCGTGTAGACCCGATTAAGATGGAACATTTACGTTCAATTAAGCATGATGACTTTTTTGTGCTACGTGATGGGGCAGCAGGTTTATTCTTGGCGGCAAGTAAGTTCCCGAAAGTACGTGAAACACGTGCACCAAAAGTTTCGGAACTTCGTAGTGTTGCTGATCAGCTTGATCCGAAGTATCAGTTTATTTTGCAAGCACCTGATGTTGACCCTGAAGGAAATCCAACTTTGGTGAAATTTAGCCGTAAGAATCAAGCGCAATATATTGGTTCTGAAACGCCTGAAGGTAAGCAAACCAAATGGTCATTGGTGTTCAATGATGGAAAGTGGGTTGAAGCTTAAGTTTTAATTGCTTAGAAATAATCAAGAAATGCTCACTTTGGTGGGCATTTTTTATGTCAAAATAATTTTTAAATAATCATAATATTTGGGGTGTATGTGGACATACAAACAAAAAAGTTTGCCGTATTAATTGATGCTGATAATTCATCAATTAGTGCAATTCCATCAGTACTTGAAGAAGTAGCTAAATATGGTATTGCTAGCGTAAAGCGTGTATACGGGGATTGGAGTAGTGAAACTCTAAAAAATTGGCGTGAAGTGCTTTTACCACATGCAATTACACCAGTTCAGCAGTTTGCCTACACAAAAGGTAAAGATGCTACGGATATGATCCTAATTATTGATGCAATGGATTTACTTTATGCAGGGGCTTTGGATGGATTTTGTATCGTCTCCAGTGATAGTGACTTTACGCCTTTAGCATCTCGGATTCGTGAAAATGGTTTAAGTGTTTATGGCTTTGGAAAAAAGAAAACACCAGAAGCATTTAAGAAAGCATGCGATAAATTTATTTATGTTGAAAATTTAATTGTGGATAGCGATCTTAAGAATATTGAAGAAGAGTATCTTTCTGAGCCTACCGACAAGAAGTTAACAGAAACGTTAAAAACCGTTGAACAAAAAGCATTAACTCAATCCAAGGAGTATTCTCCACCTGAAACAGTTGATCGAGCAACCTTAAATTTAATTTATAAAGCAGTTAAGGATAATGCAGATGAAAATGGTTGGGCTAATTTGAGTATGGTTGGACAATATATTAGCGCTGTAAAACCTGATTTTGACTCCAGAAATTATGGTCGAGCAAAACTATCAGGCCTAATCAAGACACTTAACTTATTTGAAACTAAGATAGAAATGAGTCAGATGTATTTAAGAAAAATGAAAAAACAGAGTACTTCATAATATGTGGAAAAAAATTCGTATTTTAATCTTGTTGCTGATTTTATTGGTGGTTGCTTTGAATGCTTATCGGGATCAAAATCAAGATTGGAGCAAGCCCATTATTGTATTACTCCATCCAGTGAATGCAGATGGACAGGCTACAACTCAGCAATATATTCAGCAACTGAACCTTGGAAACTTACAAGGGGTACAAGGCTATTTAGAGCAGATGTCAGCACAATATCGTGGCCAGCCGATTTCAATTTATTTCCAACTTGGACGCGAGCTCAAGCAGTTACCACCTAAAGTACCTGAGCAGGCGAGCTTGTTGGATACTGTAATGTGGAGTTTAAAGTTCCGTTATTATGCGTGGAATAATCATCAAGGTTCATATGGCGCACCAGCTGTTACTTTGTATTTGAACTATTATGATCCAGCACTGACCAAAGAGCTGAAACACTCGACAGCTTTGCAAAAAGGTCGCATCGGTTCGGTGAATTTATTTGCATCTAACAAGCAAACCGAGCAAAACAAAGTCGTGCTTACACATGAACTTTTACATGCCTTTGGCGCTAGTGATAAATACGACTTAGCCACAGGACAGCCGATGTATCCTGCGGGTTATGCATATCCAAATCAACAACCGCTGTTTCCTCAAGCCAAGGCTGAATTAATGGCAGGGCATATTCCAACCTCACAAACACAGAGTAAAATGCCTGAATCGATTGATGAAACATTAGTGAATGAAATCACTGCGATTGAAATTGGGTGGAAAAAGTAACTGTGGATAATACTGAGTTTATCCACAGCATGGATTGATTGTGTGGATAAACTCAAACCTACAAGGTCACCGCAAAACATGTTAAAACTAAGTGAACGAAAATCAAACTTGAGAAGAAGATGAAAACAGTCGGTAATGATTTAGTTCGCCATCAACTCCATGAAAATCGTAAATGGTATTTGGGTTTAGGGATTTTATTGGTGTTGTTTGGTTTCGTTCTTTTGGCCGCTTTGCCTTTTGCCACCTTATCCGTAGTGTTTATCTTTGGCGTGCTGATGATGATAGGTGGTGTTCTACACTTCATCGCAGCCTTTAAAATTTTTGAGGGTGGCTTCCGCTGGTTATGGGCACTGTTTGGTATGTTGTATTTGGTCGCGGGCTATTATGCATTTACCACACCTGTGAAAACAGCCATTGTCTTGACCAGTGTTTTAGCGGTTTTCCTGATTATTGCTGGGGTCATTCGTATCTTTAATGCAATCTTATTTCGAGCATTCCAAGGTTGGGGCTGGACACTTTTTTCTGGTATTTTAACCCTGCTGGCCGGCATTATGATTTTAACCACACCAGATGCTCCATTTTGGGTGCTGGGCTTATTTCTTGCTTTTGATATTTTATTCCAAGGGATTAATTATCTGACTCTTGCAGCAGCCATTAAGCAGATTCCACCAGCAAGCCAATCTGAATAAAGCATGATTAAAAAAAGGGAGTCTCACGCAGGCCCCTTTTTTCGTGTGCTTTATATCACTTGCAAAGCTGAATGGCAGGCTTACGGATTGACGGCATATTGACTTGAAATCGCAATACGATTCCACGTGTTAATCACAATCGCGATCCATTCAATAGCAGCAACTTCTGCATCGGATAATATTTTTGCTGCTTCTTGATATGCCGAGTCAGGGAAATGCTGCTGGGCAATGAGTGTAATTTCTTCAATTAAAATCAGCGCAGCACGTTCTTTTTCGGAAAAATATCCACTTTCTTGCCATGCACTGATGAGGGCAATCCGTTCCATTGATTCACCTGCTTTCATGGCATCTTGTGTATGCATACGCACACAGAATGCACATTGGTTAATCTGTGAGGCTCTCAGTTTCAGCAAGTGTGAAAACCCAATCTCAAGACCTGCTTGTTGGACTTTTTGCATGGATAAGTTTTCGAGTTCTAATACTGTTTTATACAGTTCAGGTGCGGCTTTTCCCAAATTGATACGTTGCATACATCACCTATTTTTTTTAAGAGCGTTGAATGTTTAGTGATGATTTTATCGGCTAATTGATTCGCACTTTGTTTAATTTATGCATTAAAACCAAATGAACTATGGTGGTCGTTTTGGTGATGCGTACAGTAAAATTCAGAGATGGCTAAAATTAAAAAATTATTGAGGCTATTTTTTCTTTATCGAGATGTATTCAGTTTCAATCACAACGAACTGTGCCAAGGACAATGAAAAGAGAAAAATGCGGGCGGGAAATTTATAAATCGTGTTATTAATAAATTAAATTTTCTAAAAAATGATGGATGATGAAAACTTTTATTTTAGCGCCTGATTCTTTTAAAGAAAGTATGACAGCAGAACAGGCCTGTGTGGCGATGCAGCGTGGAATTCAAAACATAATCCCTGATGCTGTATGTATACATGTGCCTATGGCCGATGGCGGCGAAGGCACAGTCGATGCTTTATTAGCATCTTTAGCAGGCCAAAAAGTCGAATGTGAGGTAACAGGGCCATTGCCATCACAACGAGTTAAAACGTATTGGGGCTTATTTGAAGGTGGGCAAACGGCTGTTATTGAAATGGCCAAAGCCAATGGTATTCATCTGCTTGAGCCTACGCAACGCAATCCACTGCTGACTACGACTTTGGGGACAGGCGAAATGATTCGGCATGCCTTGGATCTAGGCGTGTCCAAAATCATTTTGGCTCTTGGAGGCAGTGTCACTAATGATGCAGGTAGTGGTATGGCACAGGCGCTTGGAGTACGCTTTTTAAATGCACAAGGGCGGGACGTGCCCGTTGGTGGTGGTCATTTACGAGATATTGAACGGATCGATATGCAGGCTTTAGACCCACGCTTGCAAAAGATTCAAGTTTTAATTGCCTCCGATGTCACTAATCCGCTGTGTGGAGCACAGGGTGCATCGCATGTGTTTGGCCCGCAAAAAGGGGCGAGCGCAGAGATGGTTGAGCAGTTGGATCAAAACTTGAGTCACTTTGCAGATGTGGTGGAAACACAGCTTAATCTACAGATACGTAATGTCGCAGGGACAGGCGCCGCAGGAGGGTTAGGTTTTGGTCTAATGGCCTTTACGGGCGCTCAGCTTCAGTCTGGCGCGAAGTGGGTGATTGAGCAAACTCAATTGGTGGAGAAAATAAAGCAAGCCGATTATGTCTTTACTGGTGAAGGCAGTATCGACTTCCAAACCAAGTTTGGCAAAACGCCGTGGGCAGTGGCTCAGTTAGCCAAGCAGTTGAATAAACCAGTGATTGCCTTTGCTGGACGTGTCGGAGAGGATGTTGAGACATTATTTTATGAAGGGTTTAGTCAAATTGTTTCGATCAATGAACCTGACTGTGATTTAGCAACAGCATTGAAAAACGCAGAGCAGCATTTGCAAAACAGCTGTGAGGACATCACTCGACTTTTGCTTTTAAATCATACTGAGCAAGCTTAATTTTAAATTTTTGAGGCAGCAAGCGATTTGAGCATAAGGTCTTAGCCCCAGATTTGAAGGTGTATTTTAGATAGAAATGGATAATCGTTGCTGCAGCCTCATATTGATGTCATAGATTTGTTAGACTAGCAGCATCCACGAATTGATGAGTGATTATGAGTTTAGCCAGCCTAATTGATGAATTAAACCCGCAACAAAAACAAGCTGCCACGACTGAGTCGCAACACAGTCTGGTGCTCGCAGGGGCTGGCTGTGGCAAGACGAAAACCATTGTGGCACGTGCTGCATACTTGATTGATCAAGGGATTCCTGCCAACCAAATTCAGATTTTAACCTTTACTCGTCGTTCAGCCAGTGAGATCGTGGCGCGAGTGGAGCTGGCTTTAGGTGAGCAGGCAAAAGGGCTGCGTGCTTCTACTTTTCATACTTTTTGTATGTATCTGCTGCGCCGTGTACCGAAAGCCTTTGGTTTAGAGCAGTTTTCAATTATTGATCGTGATGATCAGCTGATGATGTTCCGTCTGATTCGTGGGAAAGATGACAAGAAAAATCCCAATCAACTGCCTAAACCGCAAGAACTGTGTGATCTGTATTCTTTTGCACGAAATACGCGTCAGAAGCTGAGTGATGCCTTAGAAAAACAGCATCCTGAGCATTTGGCTTTTAAAGATCAAATTGCGGAAATCATGAAAGAGTACGAGACACGCAAGCGTGCCCGTAGCTTTTTAGATTATGACGATATTCTGGCGATCGTGGCTTCAGCACTCGACCAGTCAGAAGGTTTAGCCGACTATGTGGCATCGCTCTGCAAACACATGCTGGTCGATGAAATGCAGGACACCAACCCTTTGCAGTGGGCCTTGCTTGAACCGCTTAAAGACAAAGTGAGCCTGTTCTGCGTCGGCGATGATGCACAGTCAATTTATGGTTTCCGTGGGGCAGATTTTGAAAATATTCATCATTTCAAAGACCGTGTGCCGAATGCTCAGGTGTTTAAATTGGAGCAAAACTATCGTTCAACCCAAGAAATTTTAGACCTTTCAAATTGGCTGCTCGATCAATCTGAGATTCAATATAACAAACGCCTAGATGCGCATCGGGGTGAGGGCGTGAAGCCTCGCATGCACATTTTCCCAAATGAGTTTGATGAAGCAAAATGGATTGCGATCGACATTAAAGAGCGCCATTACTTACAAGGCAGTAAATGGTCGGATCATATGGTTTTGGTCCGTTCTAGCTTTGCAGCACGGCATATTGAGGCAGCATGTATTGCAGCCAATGTCCCCTATCGCTTTATTGGGGGCATGAAACTGCTTGAAACCGCGCATGTGAAAGATTTACTGAGCTTGTTGCGCGTGATTGCCAATCCTCTCGATGATATTGCATGGATGCGTTTTCTCACTCTGTGGAATGGGGTGGGAGATGTAGGTGCAAGCCGTCTTGCGCAGCAACTTTTACTGGAGCCTGAGTTTGATTTGATCTTTGATAAATTAGAGAAATTTGGGCGAATTCCAGCTGAAACTGTGCTGATCATGAAGCAAATGACGGTACTAAAACAGGAAGTACAGGCTTGCGTCAGTTTGGGTATTCAGGCGATTGAAGTACAATTGGCGGAAAATTATAAAAAAGACTGGAACCGCCGCCAAGGGGACTTTGAACTGGTCAAACAATTGGCGTCTAAACATACCCAGTTGAGTGAGTTCCTTGAGGAATATGTGCTTGATCCTGTGTCGATTTCTGAAATCGAACGCCAGCCCGATAGCGATGTCGTCACCCTGATTACCATTCACTCGGCCAAAGGTACAGAGCAAAAAGTCTGTTATGTCGTCAATGTCACCCCGGGGCAATATCCGCATGCACGTGCCCAAGGTGATTTTAATGATGTCGAAGAAGAACGTCGGGTCTTGTATGTGGCGCTGACTCGGGCTCAGAATGAGCTGATTTTAACCAAGCAAAATTTAAGTCTATGGGCGCGAGACGTGATTGATGAGCAAGGGCGTAAAGTTGAAAGTTATTTTTTGAATGATCTGACCCGAAATTTGTGTAGCATGGAAACCCATCATAAGCCTCGTCAGCAAACCGTAAAGAGTGCTTTAATTGAGCGCCAATCGATTAATTTAGATTTTGGGATTAATCTCGATTAAACTAAACAGATTACATTGTGGTATTTGTTGTGCAATGTTCAGAAAGTAGCGTAGGCGATTGCTTTTTGATGATTTTGCCTATTTTTGAAGGTTGTAAGATGAAAATTTTAGTTCGTAATTTAGAGCGTACAGTGGCTGAAGCTGAACTGCTTGAATTATTTAAGCAATACGGCACAGTTGCATCATGTAATTTAATCCTTGATGCAGCAACAGGTAAATCGAAAGGTTTTGCTTTTGTTGAAATGCCACATGCACGTGAAGCGATTAAAGCCATTAAAGGGCTTAATACACTACGTTTACATGGCACTGGTATTCGCGTCAAACAGGCGGAAGATAAACCTGAGAAGCCAGAAGCATAAATAAAAAGGAGCAATTGATGCTCCTTTTTTATGGGATAAAATGAAAAAATTCTATCCAGCTTTATCGATTGTTGCGCCGATGGGGCGACAAATCTCTCAAGGAAATAAAACCTTAGAGATCCGTTCTTGGCGACCAGAGCAATGGCCACTCAAAGATTTGATTATCGTGGAAAATAAGCACTATTTAATCCACGAGGACGATGAAGAGTTGGGGTATGCTGTTGCTATGGTTGATGTTGAGTCGATTCACTCATGGAGAGAAGATGAGCTTGATTCGGCGATGGCATCATATTGGGAAGAGGGATATTGGGCTTGGGTACTCACAAATGTGCGTCCAATCCATGTTTCGATGCCTGTCATAGCAAAAAGAAAGATTTATTTTATTGAAATAGATCATGCATAATTTTTATTATGCACTGCTGTATAGAAAGATTACTCTTAGAATTGTTATAAACGCCAAAACTTAGGAACACCCTTCATGACTCGTGTTGCCCGTTACCATGCTGATCGCACTAACCAAAAACTCTACTTTGCTCGACTTTCATGTCAACAAGCAGAACAAATTGATCATGTGCAACAAGCTCAGGCTTACCGTGAGGCTGCTGTGTTTCACTTGCATGGCGCGGTGCTTGCGTTTCTACAAGAGTTGGTCCGTTACTACCGCTTAAATGACTTAAACCCAACGTTGAAGTCCATAGAAGAGCATATGGCAGCTAAGGGCCAAGTCTCGCCTGAAGTGACTGTGATGCAACAACTGTCGAAAGAAGGTTTCATTGCCGAGTTAAAACGTGCTTATCGCTTGTGTCAGTATGCGCCAGAGCCGAGTACACCTGAACCTGAGTCAGAAACTTCATCGAATCTGATCATCAAAGTCACTCAAACCCCTCAGGCATGGTTACCCGATACCAAAATTTTACGTGAGTGGCATCGAGACTTAACGGCGTTGATCGATGGCTTTCGGAATGAGATGGTTGAATTCTAAAAGCGATGACCAGCGCTTGAAGTTTGAAAATTTGTCCTTATATCAATAAGTCTAAGCGAAGCAAAGTGCAACTGCCTTTGCCACCATGTTGAACATGGAGGAAATATGTCTATAGAACAATTGAAAGAATTATTTGGAAATCAAGAAGCCATTTTAGAATTGGTTCAACTTGAAGGTGGTGAGCTCGCACTTCGTAACGCAGGTTCGGAGAGTGCGCCTTTAGTCACAATCCAGTTTAATGAAGAGCTCAAAGCATTATTGGGCGACCAGACAACTGTCGTTGCTCAGCAGATGGTGCAAGCGGCTTTATACGGCTTACTTGAAAAACAAGTAGGCGAGTGGCAAGCGGAAGTGGTGGACGAAAAGCCACAGTTCTTCAGCTAAGCCGAATAAGAAAAAACGCACTGAACAGTGCGTTTTTTGTATCCAGTGTTGGTTGGTTAGTGGGTGGGTGCTTGATGATGTGCAATCTGAATTTGATTTAAAATATGATTGCTCATATTTTTCGCCATTTCCTCTTTTGCAAAATAAACTTCACCAATTTGATCGCGGCGAATCACTTCGGCTTCTTCTTTGCTTTCCGCACATACCAAAACCTGAATCTCAGGATTGAGGGTTTTGGCAATATCCACGATTTTATGAATATCTAAAATATCCATCGGGGAAAGTACCAACAGGCGCGCATGTTGAATATGGGCTTGAATCAGTACGCCAGGGTCTGTCGCCATCCCAGAAACAGCCGCAATGCCTTTTTCACGCAGGTTTTCTACAATTTCACGGTTTTCTTCCGCAATCACCACTTTAATGTCTTCGGCCATCAATTGTTTGGTAATGCGACGCCCCACTTCACCATGTCCAACAATCACCACTTGATCACGTAAGTAGTCTTGTGAAACTTCATCAGGTAGCATTGCCAATGGGTCACCACTACGTTCCAGTAAGCGTGCTAGATGCGAGCGCTCACGAATCCAGCGTTGTACAGGTTCAATTGCGGAGAACACAAAGCTGTTTAAGGTGATGGAGATGAGTGCTCCTGCCAAAATTAGGTTTTGCCCTTCTAAGGACAAGAGTTTAAGTGAAACCCCGAGTGTCGCTAAGATGAAGGAAAACTCACCAATCTGTGCCAGTGACGCACCGACAGTGAGGGCAGTATTGATGGGGTAGCGGAAAAAGAGCACCAGTGCCATGGCGGCAATGGTTTTGCCGACCATAATAATTGCAACGACTGCAAGCACATGCACAGGTTGTTCCACTAAGATGCGTGGGTCAAATAACATGCCCACTGCAACAAAGAACAAAATGGCAAAAATTTCACGTAGAGGGAGAGTCTCTTCTTCGGCTCGATGGCTAAAGTCAGACTCTTTAACGACCATTCCGGCAAAGAAAGCGCCCAGTGCCATGGACACACCGAAAATTTTGTACGCGCCAAAGGCGATTGAGACCGCAGCAGCCACCACGGTTAGAGTAAACAGTTCACGTGAACCAAGTCGAGCGACAAATTGCATGATCATTGGAACAAGACGTTTCCCGATGATCAGCATAAAAGCGATGAAACCTACCACTTTAAGTAAGGTAATGCCTAAGGTAAGCCAAATGTTATCATCAGCACCGCCTGCAAGGGCCTCTCCACCGAGTAGCACTGCTGTAGCGGGTAAGAGTACCAGCACCAAGACCATGACCAGATCTTCAACCAAGAGCCAACCTACGGCAATTTTACCGTTGACCGAATTGAGTAGACCACGGTCTCCCAGTGCTTTGAGTAATACCACTGTACTGGCACAGGACAGGCTTAAGCCGAAGACCAAGGCAGAGCCAAAACTCCAGCCCCAGATCATACTGACGCCTATTCCGAGCAGGGTCGCGACAGCAATTTGTAAAATAGCACCAGGCAGTGCAATGCGTCGAACTTGTAATAAGTCATTGAGGGAAAAATGCATGCCCACACCAAACATGAGGAACATGACCCCAAGTTCAGCCAATTGGTTCGCCAGATGAATGTCCGCGACAATACCAGGGGTATTGGGACTAATAATGATACCCGCAATCAGATAACCAATGAGTGGGGGAAGGCGTAAGCGTACGGCAAGATAGCCGAAAATGAGCGCAAGCCCAAAACCGACAGCAAGTAATATAATGAGATCTACGTCATGAGGCACTAAAAACTCCTTAAGCAAAAGTTAAGGGTGAAAAAGAAGCAAAGCACAAATGGTGCCAAAAGAGATTAAAAGTTTAACAAGTCGAACGAAAAAAAAGCAAAAAAAAACGACCTAAAGAAGGTCGTTTTTTCCAAAAAACTAAAATTATTTAATTTTAGCTTCTTTGAAGATTACGTGTTGACGGATTTTTGGATCAAATTTTTTGATTTCCATTTTTTCCGGCATAGTACGTTTGTTCTTAGTTGTGGTATAGAAATAACCTGTACCAGCAGTAGAAACTAGGCGAATTTTATCACGCATGGTTCAGACTCCTTAGATCTTTTGACCTTGAGCACGTAGGTCAGCAACAACCTTCTCGATACCCAATTTGTCGATAATACGCATACCTTTTGTAGTTAGACGAAGACGTACGAAACGTTTTTCGCTTTCTAACCAGAAACGGTGGTGATGCAGGTTCGGCTCGAACCGGCGTTTGGTTTTGTTATTGGCGTGCGAGACGTTGTTGCCAACGACTGGACGCTTGCCGGTAACTTGGCAAACCTTAGACATGGTGAACTCCATTGCTAGACAGCACCGATTGTGCGCTAGTTATTAAGTAAACGGATGAAATCATTCAAGGGGCGTTTTATACCAAAAATGCGCTTAAAAGACAAGCGATTTTCATTAAAACTAGGCATGAACTCGTGCGATAGGTCATGCCTTGATCATTTAGCGAAGAAGGGTCTTTGAAATCAACTTGTGAATTGGTTTGTTAAACGGTGGGAGAATGAATTTCAAGCTATATAACTTGGGATTCGACATCACTGACCGTTCATGCGACAAACTGAAGAAACCTTCTGGACCATGATATTTCCCCATACCTGATGCACCAACGCCACCAAATGGTAAATCGTCTTGTGCGACATGGGTCAACACCGTGTTTTGTCCGAAATGCCCTGAATGAGTACGCTGTGCGACATAATCTGCACGCGCCTGATCAAAGTCGAAGTAGTATAATGCAAGTGGACGCGGACGGCTATTAATAAACTCGATAACATCGTCTATTTGATCATATTCCATGATCGGCAGCAGTGGCCCAAAGATTTCCTCTTGCATAATACGCATGTCAGGCGTGACCCCAGTTAACAGTGTAGGGGGCACTTTACGTGTATCGGAGAAGGTTTCATGGGCTGGGTTGACCTCAACCACCTGCGCTCCATGCTCACGTGCATTTTCGAGATAACCTTGTAAGCGGTTGTATTGGCGGTCATTAATAATCGAGGTGTAGTCTTGATTATGCAGAATGTCGGGATACATCTCTTCCACACACTCGCGGAAGTGTTCAATGAACTCGGCAGTTTTACCTTTAGGTAAGAACATATAGTCAGGTGCCACACAGGTTTGACCTGCATTCCACAGTTTACCTGCAGCAATCCGCTGTGCAACATCCCGTAAATGAATAGAAGGATGTACTAATACTGGTGATTTTCCGCCAAGTTCGAGGATCAATGGAACGAGGTTCTCTGCCGCAGCAGACATGACGGTTTTACCGACATTGGTTGAACCTGTGAAAATCAGTTTGTCAAAAGCCAGACGACAAAAGGCATCCGAGATCGCGCCACCGCCATTGGTCACGGAAACTAATTCTTGAGGAAAGGCTTCAGAGAGCGCTTTTTCAAGAATGCGACCAAAGTTACTCGATGAACTGGAAATTTTGATCATGGCATGGTTACCTGCCGCCAAAGCACAAATTAAGGGGCCAATCGAGAGTAATAAAGGATAGTTCCAAGGGGTAATAATGCCGATCACACCTAAAGGTTGATATTGCACCCATGCTTTAGCCGGCTGGTGAATGATGGAAACGTGACGTTTCGAGGGTTTCATCCACGTGGTTAAATGCTTGCTATAATATTTGATGTGTTCAAGGCAGGTGAGTAATTCCCCAATTTTGGTTTCACTGGTGGAACGGTTGCCGTAGTCTTGATTAATTGCCTCTGCAAATTGATCTTGATACTTAACTAAGATACGCTTAAGTCGTGCCAAACGGTCAATACGCTCTTTTGCGGTTGGCAATGGATAGCGTAAATAAGCGTGCTTTTGCTGTTCAAGCACATCATGTAGGTGCTGAATATCATAAGAATGTGGTGTCAATGAAGTTGTTTTTGTTTGACTGTTCATGCCGCACTACCATTTCAAATTTCAATTTATGTTTAATTTTTAGAGTGATTACTCTAATTAGTCAAGTTACTTTATGTGTTAGTCTTCTAATGCACTGAATGAATGGTTATTTTAGGATGTCTCAAACTAAAACGTTGAAAACCAAAGAACGTATTTTGCAACTCAGTTTGCAGCTTTTTAACGAGCGTGGAGAACGTTCTGTTACGACCAATCATATTGCAGCTGAATTGAATATGAGTCCGGGCAATTTGTATTATCACTTTCGCAATAAAAGTGAAATTATCAAAGAGCTCATGGAACAGTATCAAGGCGAAACGCTACAGATGCTGGCTTTGCCCGATGACCGTCTGTTAGATGCCAATGATAAAATTCGTTATTTTCAGGTGCTGAGCAGCCAGTTGTGGGCTTATCGCTTTTTACACCGTGATGTCTATCATTTGGTTGAAAACAATGAAGACTTCCGCAAGATGTATCCGCGTTTTGCAGGGCAAGTGATGCAGCAAGGGCAAAAAATCTATCAGGCCTTTGTTGATGCCGGTCTGATGCAAATGACGTCGTCAGAAATTGAAGCCCTGATTATCAATTTATGGATTGTACTGACCAACTGGACCAACTTCCTTTATATGTCGGGTCATATCACTGACTCCAATACATTAGAAGAAAAGTGGGTTTGGCAGGCTCTCCGTCAAATGGTGTTCTTAGAAGGGACCTATTTGCGTGGTGAAAGTCGTGAGACGTATGAGCGCTTGTTGGATACGATGGGGCCGTCTGAACTGTTTTCGAGCTTGGCGTCATTTAAATCGGATGATAAGCCATAAGGTGTTTTGACAGCTGAGTAAAAAGCGCTAGAATACTCGGCTTGATTTTCATTTAACTGATTTAAACTGACATGAATATGACAACTGCTAACACGGCACGTTTACTGATTACTTGTGAAGATAAGCCAGGGATCGTGCAAGCTGTATCGAGCTTTTTGTATCATCAAGGCGCGAATATTACTGCGCTTGATCAATACGCGACTGAAGCTCAGGGCGGACGTTACTTTATGCGTGTTGAGTTTGAACTAGACAATTTACAGTCTCGTAAAGAAAGCATCACTCAAACTTTTGCTGCAAATGTAGCAGAGCGTTATGAAATGCAATGGCGTTTGGCGCTGGTCAGCGACGTGAAAAAAGTCGGGATTTTAGTATCTAAAGTAGACCATGCCTTACTTGAGCTGTTATGGCGTCATGCGCGTGGTGGTTTGCCGTGCGAAATTACCAAAGTGATTTCTAACCATGAAACTTTACGTGAAGCGGTTGAGAACTTTGGTATTCCGTTTGAAGTTGTCCCTGTAACGAAGGACAATAAACGCGAAGCTTATGCTGAAATTGATGAATTAATGCAGGGCAATGACTTATTGGTACTTGCGCGTTATATGCAAATTCTAGATGAAGCATTTGTCGAGAAGTGGGAAATGAAAGTGATCAACATTCACCATTCCTTCCTACCTGCTTTTGTTGGCGCAAACCCATACAAGCAAGCGCATGAAAAAGGTGTAAAACTCATTGGTGCAACTGCGCACTATGTCACTGCGGATCTGGATCAAGGTCCGATCATTGAGCAGGATGTAGAGCGTGTGAACCATGACTTTACGGTTGATCAATTACGTGAATTGGGTCAGGATGTTGAACGTAACGTCTTGGCACGTGCAGTGAAGTGGCACTTAGAAGACCGTATTATTGTTGATGGTAACAAAACAGTCGTTTTCCAATAAAAAATTGGTTGCAAGCAAGATTTAAAAAGGCATACATTAAGTATGCCTTTTTTGTTTGGGTATGATTAGAAAAAACCATAAAAAGTGACAAATTAATAGTTGCAAATGAAAACACTTCTCATTTATCATTGCGCTACTTTATTGTACTAACCGATAAGCGTTATAGTGGAAACCAACCCAGTGGCCACTTCGCTTAAATTAGGTCACCGATTTTAATGAGTTCAACAGTTATTTCTCCTATGCAGACTCCCAACCCGATGAAAAAGAAAGTTCTTGCTGCTTTGATCGCGGTTGTCGTGGGCCATATGGGTGTATTGTGGGCAGTGAACCACATGAAAGCTCCTGAACTCAAACCGATTGAAAAAGCACCATTGAAGGTTCGTTTCGTTAAAATTCAAGAACCACCAAAACCGCTACCGCCTAAGCCGAAAGAAGAACCGAAAAAGGAACCGACTAAGCCGAAGGAAGTGAAGATTGTGGAAAAACCACAACCGACTCCACCGAAAAAGGTAGAAAAGGTTCAACAAGTTAAAAAAGCAGAAGTGGTTAAACCGGTTGTTAAACCAACCGAAACCCCAGTAAAACCGACAGTCACCACGACGATTACAGAGAAAAAAGTCGAAAAACCTGTCGTGCAACCAGAGCAAGCTAAACCTGTTACTCAAGCTGAGCCTGCCGATACTTCACCGCGGTCGGTGTCGATTGGTGGTTCAGGTGTGCAATGGAGCCGCTCTCCAAAACCAGTTTATAGTAATCAAGATTTACAAGGTGAAAACCGTCGAGTCGTGGTGCTGATTGAGGCGAATGAAAAAGGGTCGATTGTGAATGCCCGTATTACGCGCTCAAGTGGTGTGCCTGCTTTAGATGAAAAGATTTTAAGAGCTGTCAAAGGCGCTAAATTTAAACCTTATAAAGAAAATGGTGTAGCTTATCCAATTCGGGCTGAGCAACCATTTGATTTAGAATTGAATACAAAACGCTAACTTTATCAGGAGTTCGAGTATGAACTTTTCAGTTTATTGGCAACATGCTGATGCAGTCAGTAAAACACTGTATTTCATCTTGTTGGCAATGTCGATTGCAACGTGGACCATCTTTGTTTTACGTATCATGGGTACACGTCAATTGAAACAACAAGCTTATGCTCAACTTTCACAAGCTTTAGCTAAGTTAAAATCAAAGTTTGCTGTACTGAACTTTGAACAACGTAAAGCAGTTGCAGAACAAGCACTCCTTCGTCAAATTTCTGCTGAAAAAGCGAATGCGGAGAAAGGTGTTTCAGTTCTAGGCACGATTGCATCGCTTGCACCGTTCGTTGGTTTGTTTGGTACAGTATGGGGAATTTTCCATGCTCTTGTTGCTGTTGGCAAAAGTGGTCAAGCGGGCTTAGCGCAAGTTGCAACTCCTGTGGGTGAAGCATTGATCATGACGGGTTTAGGTTTGGCTGTCGCGATTCCTGCGGTGTTAGCGTATAACATCTGTGCACGTGTAAACCGTACTTTGGCACATGAGCTTCAAGACCAAGCACATGGCTTGCTCATTGATACCATGTTACAACAAGACTCAGCACCTGCGGCAGTAGAAAGTAAAGCGACTCAACAAGGTTTAGTTGGAGGTCAAGCTTAATGGCTTTTCAATTGGGTGACGATAACGATGCTGGCATGAATGAGATGAACCTCATTCCGCTGATCGATATTATGCTGGTTTTGATGATCATCTTCTTGGTGACAGCGACCGTTGCCAACCCATCAATTCCATTAACTTTACCAAAAACGACAGCTGATATTGTAGATCCTCCACCTAAAGCCATTACCGTGAGCATTAATGCAAAAGGCGAAGTGGCTTGGGATAATCAAGTGATTAGCTTGGAAGAACTACAAACGCGTTTTAATGAAGCGGGTGAGTTGGAAACCAAGCCAACTGTTCAACTTCGTGCAGATAAAGAATCTCGTTACGATATGGTCGCACAAGTGATGTCTCGTGCGAGTGAAGCTGGACTGGCAGATATTGCTTTCGTCAGCGATAACTAAGTTGATGTTAAAAAAAAGCGACTCTTGAAGTCGCTTTTTTTATGGTGAATTCTTGAATTATTTGTTGTCTTTCAATAAAGCCTGAAACTTAGAGCGCAGCTTCATCAGTTTTGGCGGAATGGCAAAGTTGCAATAGCCTTGAGATGGGTTACGAGCGTAAAAGTTTTGGTGATAGTCTTCAGCCGAATAGAACGTCGGTACAGGGCTGAGTTCGGTCACAATGTCGAGACCTTCTGCCTTTAAGTCGTTAATCGTTTGCTCTGCATCAGCACGTTGTGCATCATTAAAATAGTAAATGACTGAACGATACTGGGTGCCGACATCATTGCCTTGACGGTTGAGTGTTGTTGGATCATGAGTGGCAAAAAACACATCGAGTAGCTGAGCATAGCTGATTTGAGTTTCATCAAAATCAATTAAAATAACTTCGGCGTGGTTGGTATCGCCACGACAAATATCTTCATAAGTCGGGTTGTCAGTATCTCCACCTGCATAACCACTGGTCACTTTATGTATGCCTTGAAGCTCTAAATAAACCGCTTCTACACACCAAAAACATCCACCACCAAAGAGTGCTTGTTGCATTTTAAAATCCTAATTGTGTTTATATCTGTTTATATAAGGGCTGATTGGTGCAGTACAATGTTGTCTGCTACAGATTAAAAAAGCCTGTGATTACAGGCTTTTTTATAGAAATAATTTAACGTGGTTGAATGGCAGAGCCAAACTGTAGCAGCAAGTTGCCATGTCGATCGAGCAGTTTCAGAGTTTTACCAAACACTTGGTAATGCGTCACTTTTGCCAGCGCTTCTTGGAACTGTTGCGGGAGAGTACTGTTATTGATACAGGCCATTCGGGTGGTTGCGAGCTGGCTCAAGGTGAGCGTATCGCGTCCGACGGTATAGCTGCCCATAATGCGGTTACAGCCATCTGCACCACTGATGCGGTTATCAGCTGAAAACTGAAGGCTTGGAATATTACGTTCATTGGGTGCTGTTTTAATTTCGGTATTGCCAATTTGCGTCAAAATCCAAGTCCGTTGCTGAAGCTGTTGAATGTTGGCCATTTCAATGGTGTCGGATGGCGGTGGTGTCGTTTGGCAGCCAGTCATGATTAAGCTACTCGCTAAAAGACTGCTTGCAATCAGTTTTTTTAACATGGGATCAGATTCTTATTTGGATGTATCGTCTGAACTATCAAAGCAAATTTTGTCCTTGATTGCCAGTTTTAACTTGCAGCTTTTCGTTGCAGACTTTAGCGTGTTTGGTCAACGGGTAAGCCCTGACGAATAAGCTGTGAATACTCACGACTGGTTAACTCTGTTTCTTTGCTTACACGTGGGTTGATATAGGCTTTTTGATACCACGTTTTCATATCCCACTGTGGGCTAATCGCGCCTAAGTCATACAAATAATTCGGCAAATAACCTGAAGCTAAAATACGATAGTCGGTTGGTAAAGCATCATGTGAAACGGCTTGAACCATATCAAACACTAAGGTGGTGCAATTACTGGTGAGGGTGTTATACCACTTAGGATGCTTGGCGAGCTCGTCTGCCTTATGTAAATACTCTACAAACAGTGCTTTACTTTCAGCCTGTCCGAGGTGAACAGGAAAGAAATAGACTTGTTCATGACGAATATTGCTACGGGTATACACAATATCATGTTCGTCTGAGGCCACTAAACTCAACTCATATTTTCTAAAAAAACCACCAATCGCTGAAAATTCTTCATTTTTCTCTTTGCGAATTTCAATGGAAAAGGTCAGTGGTGCAGTATTGGCAAAATCAAAACTGACCAAGGTATGTGCGATTTGTGGCCCCATCCAGTATGAGGTAATGATATTGACCCCAGTGATTTGATTTAGATCAAAAGAGCGGGTATCCCAATGTTCAGTATAGGAGCCGTCAGGGTGCCATGTGAAATTGCGGACATTATGAAGGGTGACATGGTCGCCTTGTTTTTCATAATGCAAGATTTTTGCTACTTCAGGTTGCCAGTCGCGGTCTTGGCGAGCATCTAAACTAAAATACCAAGACAAAGCCAGTAAAAAGCCAAGGAGATAAAGGATGATATCGAGGCGACGACCAAAAAGGCTTTGGGTGATATAGATACCCAAAATGCTGAGTGCAAAAGCAATCCAGATCCCAATAAAAATACGGCTGACCAACCAGCCCAAAGGTTCTTGAATCCACAATGCAAAACACAGCCAAATTGAACTGAACAAGACAAAAATACTAAACAGGGTATGGAGTAATCCAAAGCCCAGTATCCGCCAAAATTCTATTTTGATCATGTTGTGCATCGTGCTTTTAGCAAAAAGAATATGCTTTATTTTTGATAGGTTGCGAACTCAAAAGCAATTCCAGTTTTGTCATCAATATGTTGTTCTGATGCGACTTTTTTAAATGCTGCTGGAATGGCAGGGTAATGCGCATCACCTCGCACATCGAGTTCAACATGCGTGAGTTCTAAACGGTCCGCAATGTCGATGGTCTGTTTAAAAATTTCACCGCCACCAATGATAAAAATACTGTCAGGTTTTTCTGAAGATTGAACATCGGCAACAGCTTGCGCTAAAGCTTCTTCGATGCTGTAAGCCACCTTTGTGCCTTCAAAAGCCCAAGAAGTGTCGCGAGTAATGACCCAATTGACACGCTTGGGTAAAGTACGGCCCATCGATTCCAGCGTTTTACGGCCCATAATGACCACACCACCTTGGGTGATGGCTTTGAAGTGTTTTAGATCGGCTGAAATATGCCAAGGTAGGTCATTGCCTTTACCAATACAGTGTTGCTGATCCATTGCCACTACATGTACAACTTCTAAGTTTTGAAAGGCCATAACGCGCTCAAATGTTGGGTCATATTTCTTATTCTTCCTCAAGGAGAGGAAGAACATCTATGGGGAAACCTCAATCTCGCTGATTCAAGGCGAGATTGAATTGGACTTGATCTGCTTTAAACAGCAACGGGTGCTTTAATCCCGGGATGTGATTCATAACCCACGATTTCGATATCTTCAAATTTAAAGTCGAAAATATCATTAACCGCTGGATTGAGTTTCAGTTGGCACAGCCCTAAAGGTTCACGGCTTAACTGAAGCTTCGCTTGCTCAAAATGGTTGGCATATAAATGCGTATCACCACCCGTCCAGACAAAGTCACCCACGCCTAAACCGCAGACTTGCGCGATCATATGGGTGAGTAGCGCATAACTGGCAATATTAAAAGGCACACCTAAAAATACATCGGCACTGCGCTGATAGAGCTGACAAGACAGTTTGCCGTTATGAACAAAGAACTGGAAGAGGGTGTGGCACGGAGGAAGAGCAACCTGCCCCGCTTCTTGTGGATTCCAACCCGATACAATCAGACGGCGTGAGTTTGGATTGGTTTTAATTTCATTGACTAACCACGCAATTTGGTCAAAACCATCTTTTTCATACAAACCGTCGGCTTTTTTGGTTGCACCGAAATTACGCCATTGATGGCCATACACCGGCCCCAGTTCACCTTCTGGGCGACCAAAACGTGCAGTTTGTTCTGCGGTTGACCATTCATCCCAAATACTGACTTTGTTGTCCTGTAAATATTGCACATTGGTATCGCCTTTTAAGAACCACAACAGTTCAATCACGATCGAACGAAAGTGTACTTTTTTAGTGGTTAATAACGGGAAGCCTTGAGAAAGATCAAAGCGCATTTGATGACCAAATACCGAGCGCGTACCTGTACCAGTACGGTCGCCTTTATCACCGCCGTGATCGAGGATGTGTTGTAGCAGGTCTAAATACGTTTTCATAAAACTCTCAAATAAACACTTCGGGGGAACAGGCCTCTTAATCGACGTGCCTGTACTTTCCACTCTAAATTATAAAATCTGCGGATGATTATACTGAATTGTGCCTTATTGCGCACCCGAGATTAGTAAGTCAGGTGAGATGATTAATCATATAAAAGTTATGTGAAAGCTATTACAGAGAACCAGGTTAAAGTGGTTTTGTACAGGATTTAAACTGAAATAATTGAGTTGAATTGGATCTAAATAAGCAGCCGTTTAGATGGGCAATCCATTCCATATTTAAGGACTTCGTTAGCCGATGGTGAAACATTTGAGCTTAAGCCGAAAAAGGACTTAGGTAAGGGGTAAATTTTTTTAGTTAATTTAAGTTTCAAAAAGTACAGAGAAAAGAAAACTTTAGAAAGGTTGTGTTTCATTTTGAAAAAAAATATTACATTTACGACATGAAAGTTCAATGCTGAGCGGTTAGTATTTCGAACTCGAAAAGTTGCACACCCCTAATGATTGGGAGGAGAGTTGGTTTTAGTATGCCTTATGATCAAAACGTAAATATGAATGACGTCTATGCGCCTGCGCAAACCAATATCATAATACGTTCTCAGTCAGAGCGAAATGTTACCGCTTCGGATATTTTAAGCTCGAAGCAGGCACGAGAAAGGGCTATTAGTAACCATCAGCGTGTGGATATTGAAAAATTTACAGGCTTTTTAAGAAATATTACCCGTCAAACCAGTACCCAAAAATGTGCTAAAAGTATTCGCATTGGCTTAGAGTCTGCGGGTGCACGCTTCAAGAGTCATCCTGTGGCGGCAGCAGATTGGGGTAAGACCTTAACCAGCATTGGTTATCGTAAAATCAACTTATCTTTTGATCAGCCTAAAAAAGGCGATATTTATATTATCGACCGTACTGCAAAAAACCGTTATGGACATATTGCCGCTTATTCAGGCAATGGCTGGGTTTCTGATTTTAAACAAAGTGGTTATGCAGTTTACCGTAACCAAAATGTGAACTACAGCTATTATCGAATGGATTAAGCAGATGTTGACGGGATGTAGAGCAACTCCGCATCCCGATTAAATTCTTTTTTCACGCTGTGCGTGAATCGATACTAAAAATAAACCAATTCCACTAAAGCCGATACACTGAAGCGCCAGCGCAATTTTATCTTGCGCGGGTAGATAGCCGAGCAAACAAATCAGGGCAATTAGGGGTAGAAAAACCACCAAACGCGAAAAGCCTTCCTGATACGGATTGCCCTGAGCAATCTTCAAGTGCGCACCGCGCAGCAGATGCGTTGTAATGCCAATCCCTAGACTCAAACCAATAAAAATTGCGCCAAGCTGTTGAACTTGTGCTGCGATAACAATCATCACACAAGTTGCAATACAAATGATGAGTTTAATTTCACGGCTACAGCGTTCCGAATACCAAAAGCTCAACATGGTTTATTTGGACTCAGGCTGAGTATTGCTATGCAAAAGAGATAGGGGGGAAAATAGGCAAATCCCCAGCGCCATAAAACCAATCCCTTGCGCGCCTGGAATCAGCAGCTCACCATCTTTAATATTCATAAAAATCAGCGCCAAGAGTAGGGCAATAGGAATCCAAGTCAGTAGACGATACAGAAAACCTGTAGGATTTTTGGCCGCAAAGTGAATTTTGCAGTAACGACAAATCAGAAAAATAATCCCAGTACCCAAGAACATTAAAATGGCATTGAGGCTCAGGGGTTCCATCCAATACAACACACCTGTTACAACAGCAATTGCGATAAAAATAAGTAATTTTTTAAGAATAGAAATTGAGGGATTAAACCAAAATTCGAGCATGGGAGTGATGTATTTAAAAAACCAAACATATGTCACTTTAGCATAATTTGGTCCTAAAAAAGGGGGCAATGATGCCCCCAATATTTTATCCGCTCATCGGATTAGCCATTATTCTTTTGTGGGCCCCAATCATAGATTTTCTTTTGATAGGCATACCACATCATCCACGCGCCGACTAGAATCATTGGTAGACTGAGGAATTGACCTTTACTCATCCATGCAATGAACAGCTGTCCGTTGTCAGGCTCACGGAAGAACTCGACGATGAAGCGGGCCATACCATAGCCCATCAGGAATAACGCTGAAACCGCCATACGAGGACGTGGCTTTGAACTGAACCACCACAGTACGATGAATAACAATAACCCTTCAAAAAAGGCCTGATAGAGCTGAGATGGATGGCGAATCAGCTGTAGCGGGTCAGTTGGGAAAATCATACCCAGTGCAAAGTTTGGATCTGCAACTGGGCGACCGTAAAGCTCTCCGCCAATGAAGTTACCAATACGACCAAACATGAGCCCTGTAGGCACACATGGCGCAATAAAGTCGAGGGTTTGGAACCAAGTCATTTTGTATTTCTTGCACCAGAACAGCATGGCAAGCATCACACCCAAGAAGCCGCCGTGGAAGCTCATGCCGCCTGTCCAGACTTGGAACAGCCAAATAGGGTTGGCAAGGAATTGCTCAAAGCCATAAAAGAAGACGTAACCGACACGACCACCAATAACCACACCTAGAGCGCCATAAAAGATCAAATCGGAGACCATATCAGGTGTCCAACCACGTTCTTTCGCGCGGTAGCTTGCAAGTCCCCAAGCAAACAAAAAGGCCAATAAATACATCAGTCCGTACCAATGGACTTGTAAAGGGCCAAGTGCTATTGCAACGGGGTCAATATTTGGATAGGTCAGCATGCATATTCCTAGTCATTATGTTTTGAACAGATTTTAGCTGAAAGAGATGAAAAATGTTGTACATTCAATGTGTAAAGATGATGAGTATCGTTTATGTGTATTGTGGCAATAGCATGGCAGGTCTTGGATGAGATGCCATTGTGTTTGATTTCAAATCGAGATGAGTTCTATCAGCGCCCTTCGAGCCATTTAAAGCAATGGGAAAATAGCGCGATTATTGCAGGGCAAGATTTGCAGTCTGGCGGCACATGGATGGGCATAACACCAACAGGACGTTGGGCGGTTTTGACCAACTTTCGCGATGGCACTGATCAAACCAGCTATCCAACGTCTCGCGGACATTTGATTCAATCCTTTTTAGAGTCTGAACAAACCCCGATTCGTTTTGCTCAAGAATTAGAGAAAAAACAATGTGACTATGCGGGTTTTAATCTTTTTATGGGAGATCGCTATCAGGCGGTCTACATGAGCAATCGAGGTGAAGCACCACAGGTTCTTCCGAAAGGCGTGTATGTGGTGTCGAATGGTTTGATGACGGAACATTGGGAAAAAACCAAACATTTACGTAAGCGCTTTACCCAAGAGTTCTTACCGATGTTGCAACAATCCCATATCTTACAAAGTGAGTTAGAGACAACGGCTTGGGATATTTTGGAGGATGAACGCAAGATTATTCCAGACTTGTTGCCGCAAACTGGGATCAGTCAGGATATGGAAGAGTTATTGTCTTCGACCTTTATTCAAAACCCTATTTATGGGACACGCTGTTCTAACTTCCTGCGCATGACCCATGAACAATGGTCTTGGCTGGAAAAGCAGCAGCAGGGTGAGTGTAAAGGAAAAATCACGGAACAGACGGTATTCTTTAAGCTATAAAAAAATGCCGACATGAGGTCGGCATTTGCTGTGTTTTTGCTTAACCTGCGATCAAACCGCCATCATTACGTGTAATGACCACGGTTGCCGAACGTGGACGCGCAGTTTGGTTCGTACGATCGGTTTGGCTTGCAGGCCAGTGGCTGGTTGGTGCATCGTAGCTCTTAGAGTCTTCACCCGGATGTTGCACATTAATGAAAATGGCTTTGTGGTCAGGCGTCATGGTTACCCCCGTGATTTCACATTCAGCAGGGCCTGTGAGGAAACGACGTAAGTTTTCATCTGTAACTTTTGCACCCACAATAGTTGCTTGTTCATTTGGTGCAGTTGCAGCACCGCCATCACCCACTTGACCCGGTAAGGCTGCAAGCATCATACAGTTAGTTGTGTCGGTATACGCGCCATCATCGGTTTGAATCCACAGCACGCCCCGTGGGTCAAACCACATCCCATCTGGTGATGACAGGTCGTTGTTATCATTTAAACCTGAGAGGTTAATGTTTTCCGCCATCGCAGCTTCAGCACCAAATAAGTAAATATCCCATTCAAAGGTCTCTGCCGCTGAGTTTTCTTCTTTGAAGCGAATGATATGACCGTTGACATTGCCTTTACCGCCTTCTGGGTCGCTATAGTTACGTGGATTCGCTGCATCGGTTGTATATGCTGTACCACGGTTTGAGTTGTTGGTCAGCGTAACATAAACTTCCCCATTTTCTGGGTTAACTGCGACCCATTCTGGACGGTCCATCTTGGTTGCTTTAACCGTGTCACCTGCTAAGCGTGCAAAGGTCAGGACTTCTGCTTGAGAGCTAAATGGGTAAATGCTGTTTTGTTCATTTAGGCCATTTTGTCCATAAGCCAATTCGACCCATTGTCCTGTACCGTCATCATTAAATTGAGCCACATAGAACTTGCCATTGTTCATGTATTTGTCACCTGCTCGGTAACCTGTGTTAATGTCTTTCGGGTCCCAAGTTGCATCTGAGACAAATTTATAAATGTATTCGCCACGAGAGTCATCCCCCATGTAGAAGGCAAACGGTTGGCCTTCAATTGCACGGCTTGCACGACAGTCTTCATGTGCGAAACGTCCTAGTGCAGTACGTTTTACAGGGTTTTGACCTGCGTTAAACGGGTCAATTTCTACAATCCAACCAAAGGTGTTTGGCCCATTACGGAAGTCTTGTGTAGCAGTTGCTTCTTTAATAGTTGCATCCCAACGGTCATATAGATCTTGCGACTCAGCTTCGCCAATTGCGGTTTCCCATGCATAACGTGAGTTCGTATCCAAATAAACGGTACGATTTTGCTCATCTTTATTTGGGATTTTATTTCCTGCTGGATCAAGGAGGTAAATAATTTGTCCTTTTTCATTCTTCTTCGGGGTGCCATCTGCATTTTTCTCATAAAGATAATCAATACTTAAGCCCAAGCCATAACGTTTTAATGCGATTTTTTCTTTCTCTGAGCGGCCTGCATATTCATCTGCACCAGCGCGTTTAAAGTATCCAATAAAGTTCTCTTCAGTGGTTAAATAAGTGCCCCATGGGGTGTAGCCATTGCCACAGTTATTATGCGTACCACGCGTTTTCGTCCCGACAGGTGAGTATTGGGTCGCAAGTAAAGTAGTGTTGGCAACAGGGCCGTTAAAGTCCATCACCGTGGATGCTGTGATGCGGCGGTTAAATAAGGAGTTTTGTATAATTTCAACTTTTTGATTGGTGTTGTCTTTCTTTATATGAACGACAGAAACCCCATGTGCGTTGACTTCGCGAATCACTTCATCCTCAGGGCGACGGCCATTCGGTTTGGTGGGGCCTTGTGGGTGTAAGAAGGTTTGGTTGATATATTCATGATTCATCACCAACAAGCCTTGTTCAGATGCGGTAGCGTCAAATTGACCCTTTGCAGTATCTAACCCAAAAAAGCTCATCCCATCATGGCAGTCACCTGAACGGAACTGAAAGCTTGGGCCTGAAGGTACATTGTTGTCTTCCCATGCCCCAAATGCAGGATGAATCGAGTCGCCCATTGCATAAAGTACAGAGGCAGTATAGCCTTCAGGAACCGTCACCCAATCATCTAAGTTTTTTTCAACAGGGCTAAAGGTAAGCTTTTCTGGTCGCGTATTGGGGTCGGTTGGTGTGGTGTTACCACCTGATGAGTTTGAATTGTCATCATCTTCTCCACACGCGGTTAAGCTTGAAGCTAAAGCCAATGCAGCAGCCCCACTAGCCGTTTTTTTAATTAAGTTACGACGTGAGATCCGTTTTTCTAGAATGTCTCGAAAATGGACGTTGCTTGAGTCATTATTATCTAGTTCTTGGTCTTCATGGTAAGGCGTTTGATAGGTCATGTTTATTCCTAGCGTCTTTGCTTGGTCGTTTTTAGAAAGTTACACACAAGGTAAAGATGCAATATGACAAGGTGGTGAAGCTTATATGTCAAAAACATGAAATGATCAGTAGTACATCTAGCCATAAAAAAAGCAGGCATTTTTGCCTGCTCATTGTTTAAACTCGGGGGGAGTTTAAGCTTCAGCCGCGCGCTTTTTTTCAATCAGTTTTCCAAAAAAGAGACCAATCTCAAATAAAAGCCACATCGGTATCGCGAGCATAATCATCGAAAGAGCATCAGGTGGGGTCACAAACATTGCAACAAAAAAACAGCCGACAATAATGAATTTTCGTTTTTCAACCAATTGTTGTGTGCTCACCACCCCAATCAAGATGAGTATCAAGGTAACAATAGGAATTTCAAATGTTAAGCCAAAAACCAAAAACAGTTTTAGACAGAAGCTGAGATAGCTGTTGATGTCTGTCATTGGGGCCACAGTGTCAGGAGAAACACTGATAAAAAAGTGTAAAATGGATGGCAGCGCAATGAAATAAGCAAAAGCTACACCTGCATAAAACAAAGCAATACTACCAATCAAAAGAGGTGTTGCGAGTGATTTTTCTTTTTCGTATAGTGCAGGTTTTACAAAAGCCCAAAGCTGATAAATGATAAAAGGCATGGCCAGCATGAGAGCCACAAAAAAGTTTAGTTTAAATGGCGCCATAAAGGTGGCAGTAACATCCGTTGCAATCATAGATGAGCTAACTGGAAGTTGTGCTCGTAAGGGTTCAGATAGCATTTGGTAGCTATGATTGGCAAAAGGCAATAAACAAAAAAACAAAATGAGAATTAAACCGACGATTTTAAATAAATGACCTCTTAAGATGATCAAGTGCTTAGTAATCGGCATTTCTTCAAGCAGCAGTTGCTCTGAGTCTTGAGTCACTACAGGGCTTAAGTTGCTAGATTTCATACGGCCTCCCGCATCGGTTCAAAGCGATTTTGAACACAGCCTAAATAAGGTGCCGAATCTACAGATGACTTTTGTTTCATAGGCTGAAGTGTCAGTAAGATAGGCGCTTTTTGATCTACATACTGATAAGTATGGGAGATATTTTTATTATCGAGTATGGCAGTTTCTTGGTGCTTTTCATTTGCCAAAATATTTTGTTGTTGTATGTGTTGCATCTGAGCTTGCATTTTTTGTTCAAGCTCCTGAATTCGCTTCATTTCATTTTGCATTTGCTCACGTAATTCAGACATCCGTAGCTCACGGTCAATGTCATTTTGTACATTACTGACCATGCGTTTGACTTTGCCATACCACTTGCCTGCAAAGCGCGCCGCTTCAGGTAATTTCTCTGGTCCAAGAACCAATAGTGCGATAATGCCAAACACCAAAAGCTCTGTCATGCCGATATTGAGCATCGCAAAACTCCAATGACTTAATGTTTGACGGTTGAGTTGCTTGTGTTGCTATTTTGATGTTCTAAGGTGCGTGGTTCATTGAGTTGAGCTGCTTCAGCGTCCTCATCACGGATTGATTTTTTAAAGTCTTTCACGGCACCACCGACATCTTTGCCTAAGTTCTTAAGTTTGGCTGTACCAAAAAGAAGAATAACCACAATTGCAAAAATTAGTACGTGCCAAATTGATAGTCCCGCCATGGGTAGATCCTCATCACTTTTCGTTTTCCCTATATCAACAGGCTTGTGTGACATTGCGGTGACGATGATGTTTCAATTTCAAGACAAAACGATCGCTCCGCACAGATTTTGAGGAAAAGCAGTGTTATGATGATTAGGTGAAATTTCAAGGATATTGAAGTGACGTTGCTGCTCCCTCTGTTGGCCTTTCTTAGTGGTTTATTCCTTGCATCTACCCCATTGGCAACACGGTTGAAAACAGGATTTTCAAGTCTATTAGCGCGTTGTTTTATTCCGATTGTTATTGTCTACAACATGGTGTTTTATCAGGCTGGTAGCTTTAGTTTGATGTTATTCAGTTTTGTCGTGGCAGTGCTCTTATTTTACTTTTTCTTATACTTTTCAAAGAATAAATTAAGCGCCCTATGCTTTAGTTATGTCAATATGGCATGGCTAGGCTTTCCTTTTGCGATAGCGTTGTTTGGCACAGAAATTAGTCCAGCAATGGTGGCGCTATACATCGGTGGTTCTATTTTTGGCAATCTCTGGGCGGTGACGGCTGTGAGCCAAACACCGTTAGCTTTTTCGTTTATTTTAAAAAAAGTGCTCTGTGCTCCACCCATGATTGCTTTGATGCTGGCCGTTATTTTTCGTTTCGTTGGGGTACAACATTGGTCACAGCATGATCTGATTGATGTGGTTTATAGTGCAGCCAAATTTGGTATGAGTTTCTCTGGCATGTGTGTATTGGGCATGTGGTTGAGGCACACTAAAGTTGAGAAAGCAGACCTGTGGCAAAGTAGTCAGACAGCTTTATTAAAATTAGCATGTGGCGCGGTGCTCTGTGGGCTGAGTTATCGTTACCTCGCTATTCCTAATATTGAACAATATATTGGGGTCATGTTCTTATTGTTCTGTTTACCGCCAGCAGCCAATATTGTGGCTTTGGAAACGCATTATCAGGGTACAGGCATGTCGGCAAAATACATTGCTTCAGGTACGATCATCAGCTGTGTCGTGGTGAGTATTTATGGTTTATTGCTGCATGTATTAGCTGTGATCTAAGCACTCACTTTTAGCTAGAAATGCATAGTACTGCTGCGCAAGGGCGATAGAGAGGGATATAGAGAATCTTTCGCCACCGTCCTCCCCGAGGGGAGAAGGGGCAACATTGCGCAGCTTAGTTTTTATTGTTCTAAACTGGCTTTAAACAGTTGCATCGCCTGACCACGATGGCTGATTTTATTTTTTTCTTCTTTACTCATTTCTGCACTTGAAAGCCCTAACTCGGGTAACCAGAACAGCGGGTCATAACCAAAACCATTTTCCCCACGAGCAGCCTCTAGTACTTCACCTTTCCAAATGCCTTGGAAAATTTGCGGAAGAGGATCATCGGCATGTTGTACTAACGCTAAAACGCATACAAACATGCCTTCAATTGCTTGACCGTCTTTACGCAGTGGCTTGAGTTCAGCTAATAATTTTTGGTTATTGGCAGCATCATCGCCGTGTTCACCAGCATAACGCGCAGAGTAAATCCCCGGTGCACCATCTAAAATAGGGACACAAATCCCAGAGTCATCTGCAATGGCTGGTTTTCCTGAAATTTTAGATGCATGGCGTGCTTTAATAATCGCATTTTCGACAAAGCTCAGACCATCTTCAATGGCATCTTCAATATTCAATTTACCTTGAGCAATCACTTCAACAGGTAAGTTGAGTTCTGCAAATAATTTTTCAAATTCCGCAATTTTACCTTTGTTATTACTTGCGAGGACTAAGGTACCTTGAGATAACCAATCAGTTGATGCCATGTGAAGGATCCGTGCTTTAAAAATTATGCGGTTATTTTAACAAGTCCGACTCATGGATAGGCAATAAAAAAGCACCCGAAGGTGCTGAGTATGGAAATAAAAGCTTATTGGGCTTGAATCCACTTGTCTGCACGATCACGTGCTTGACGAATTTGATCTTGTGTTAAGTTTGCCGCCAAGGCTGTTTTCTTGCCTTCAGAAAGCGTAATCACTTTATTGTCGAGCATGCCGTCACGAGTTGAAAGCTCATACCATTGGTAAGCACCCATGTAGTTCTTCTTTTGCTCTTCCATCATCGCCAAGTTAAAGCTTGCGCGGTTATCACCACGGCTGGCTGCTTTTTCAAAGTATTGACGTGCTAAAGATTCATCTTTTTTGGTGCCTAGGCCATCTGCAAGCATACGACCAACATTTAGCTGAGCCGCTGAAAGACCTTGATCTGCAGCGGCTTTGTACCAAGCAAAGGCCTGTCGTTCATCTGCAGAGATATCTTTACCTTGTTGATACTTGGTTGCAAGATAGAACTGAGCAGCAGGCTGACCTGCTTTTGCCGCTTTAATTAAGCTATTGATATCCATAACAGAATATTGTGCAGCTTGACTCGCAACAGATGTGGTTGGGGAAACATAATCTGCATGAGCCTGAATGCTCAAAAGTCCAACCAGTAGTGTCGTGCTTAAGAATAGTTTTTTCATAGAGCGCTCACTCGATAAATTGCGACTTCACCAAACAAATTCGGGAGACGTTTACTGAGTAAACTATCTTGTTGATCCCCATTTACAGCGAGTCGATTAATAATTCTGATGTTATTTTCCGCACAAAGTGCTTCAAAATCACGGAAAGTACATAAGTGGATATTGGGCGTGTTATACCACATGTACGGCAAAGCTTCAGAAACGGGCATCATTCCTTTCAGTGCCAAGAAAGAACGGGTCTTCCAATGGGCAAAGTTAGGAAAAGTAATGATCGCCTGTTTCCCTACGCGCACCATATCACGTAATAAAACATCTGGTGCATCTACCGCTTGCAAGGCTTGTGCCATAACGACATAGTCAAAAGACTGGTCTGCAAAGCGGCTTAAACCCAAGTTTAAGTCTTGTTGGATAATATTTAACCCGCGACCGACTGCAATTGCAATCTTTTCTTGATCAATTTCCAGTCCATATGCGCGAATATTGTGCTTTTTGCTCATATGGGCCAGTAATTCACCGTCACCACAACCTAAATCGAGTACGCTGGAATCAGGTTTGATCCATTTTTCTGCCAGTTGATGATCAATACGCATTACACAGCCTCCTTAGTTGCTTGAAGGTGTTCAGAACCGCCCAGAAATGCACGTAATGCTTTTACATACAAAGGAATCGGGAACAGGAATGAGTCATGGCCTTGTTCAGCGTCGATATCTAAATAGCTCACTGGTTTGTGGTTGGTGATCAGCGCATCCACAATTTCTTGTGAACGTTGCGGGGTAAAACGCCAGTCGGTAGTAAAGGACACCACGAGGAACTGACATTTGGTCTGTGACATGGCTTTAACTAAAGACTGCTCATATTCACGCGCAGGATCAAAATAATCCAAAGCTTTGGTCATAATCAGATAAGTGTTGGCGTCAAAGTTACGGCTAAATTGCTCACCTTGATAGCGCAAATAGCTTTCGACTTGGAATTCGACATCGAAACCATACATAAATTTGCCTGACTTTAAGTCGCGGCCGAATTTTTGTTTCATGGCTTCTTCAGACAGGTAGGTAATATGACCGACCATACGTGCTAAAATTAGGCCACGTTTTGGATAGCTGTCATTTTCAAGATAGCGACCATCATGGAAGTCTGGATCAGACAAAATTGACTGACGTGCGACTTCGTTAAAGGCAATATTCTGAGCAGACAGTTTCGGCGCACTGGCAATAATCACGCATTTTTGCAAACGGTCAGGATAATCAACCGACCATTGCAAGGCTTGCATACCACCCAGCGAACCACCAATCACCGCACTCCAGACTTGAATGCCCAGATGATCGGATAAAATGGCTTGGGTTTTAACCCAGTCTCGGACGGTGACTAAAGGAAAGTCAGGACCATAAGGACGGTTATCATTTTCAGGATTTGGCGAAGTTGGCCCTGTTGAACCGCTACAGCCCCCAATATTGTTCAGTGCAACCACGAAAAATTTTGAAGTATCAATCGCTTTGCCTGGGCCAATACAAGCATCCCACCAACCCGGTTTTTTATCGTCAGCATGATGGTAACCCGCAGCATGATGATGACCCGATAGTGCATGGCAAATTAAAATCGCATTGGATTTATCTGCATTGAGCTCACCATAGGTTTCAACCATCAGTTCATAACGAGGAAGAATACGACCGCATTCGAGCTCTAAGGGCTCTTCAAAAGTAAACTTTTGTGGAGTAACGATACCCACGGAGTCAGCAGGAAAAGACACAGGAATAATACGCCTTAAATCTTTGGGATTAATAAACAAAAGGATACCACTTGAGGGTATCCTTCTAAAGTCATTTTAGTGCTAATTATTATTGCTAATACTTATACCGCAGCAGCAATCACTTGATCTGTGCTTAACACACCTTGATCAATTAAGCGGTTGGTACACGCAATAATAGCTTCAATCGATGAGGTCACAATGTTGTCGTGAATACCCGCACCGAAGGCTGATTTGCCAGTGCCTTTGACTTGTAATTCAACCAAAGCCAAGGCTTTAGCATTTGCCCCAGAGCTAATACCACGCTCTTCGTAGCTCAAGACATCAATTGGTAACTGTAAAGCATCCAACATCGCAGAAATTGGACCATTGCCTTCGCCACGTAATTGCTGCGTTTCACCATTCACTTCAACTTCAAGCTCAACCACTTGTTTGCCGTTGTTGTCATACAAACGGTAGTTTTTAGTCGAGTAATGTGTATCTTTGGTGTCCACATAAGTTTCTTTGAACAATTTCCAAATTTCTTGTGCGGTAATTTCAGTGCCTTCTTCATCGGTACGTTTTTGTACGGTTTGAGAGAATTCAATTTGGATACGACGTGGTAATACTACGTTGTAATTTGCTTCTAACAAGTAAGCAATACCGCCTTTACCTGACTGTGAGTTGACGCGAATCACAGCATCATAGTCGCGGCCCAAGTCTTTCGGGTCGATTGGCAAGTATGGCATATCCCAAATTTCTTCGTTCTTTTGGAACTCGAAACCTTTCTTAATGGCATCTTGATGCGAACCAGAGAATGCTGTGAAGACCAAGTCACCTGCATAAGGGTGGCGAGGGTGAACAGGCAAGCCTGTGCATTCTTCTACCGTTGCAATGATTTCATTGATATTTGAAAAATCTAAGTTTGGCGCAACACCTTGAGAGTACATATTCAAAGCAATCGCAGCGACGTCGACGTTACCTGTACGTTCGCCATTACCAAACACACAACCTTCGACACGGTCTGCACCGGCCATAATCGCCAATTCTGATGCGGCAATCCCACAGCCACGGTCATTGTGACAGTGTACAGAGATAATCACGCCATCACGACGGGCGATGTTGCGGTGCATCCATTCAACTTGGTCTGCATAAACGTTTGGGGTTGAAACTTCAACCGTAGCCGGTAAGTTTAAAATCACTTTATTGCTTGGTGATGCTTCCCAAATTTCGGTAACTGCATCACACACGTCTTTTGCAACCTCTAATTCGGTTGCAGAGAAACACTCTGGGCTGTACTGGAACACCCACTCCGTTTCAGGATATTGCGCTGCATATTCTTTGACTTTGCTGGCTGCATTAACGGCCAATTGCTTCGCACCTGCAACATCGACATTTAAGACTTTTTGGCGGAAGGTTGGTGCATTTGAATTATAAATATGCACGATTGCACGTTTTGCACCCGCTAAAGACTCAAAGGTACGTTGGATCAAATGATCACGTGCTTGAACTAAAACTTCGATATACACATCATCTGGAATGTGATTTTCTTCGATCAATTTACGGGTAAAGTCAAAGTCAATTTGAGATGCTGAAGGGAAACCGATTTCAATATTCTTGAATCCAATTTTCACCAACATTTGGAACATTTTAAATTTTTGTTCCATGTCCATCGGTTCAAAAATTGCTTGGTTACCATCACGCAGGTCAGTACTCATCCAAATAGGCGCTTTTGTAATTTCGTTGTTTGGCCATTGACGGTCTGGCAAGTCAACACGTTGATACATGCGACGATATTTTTTACTTGGATCAGCCAACATCATGAGGTAACTCCTTACATAGTACGGGTTGCATTTAAGGGGGGTAATAAAAAGCAACCTACTACTGAATATAGATTGTGTCTATGGTCTCTATTTACAAGGGAGTCTTCAGGGTGTTTGTAAACGTAAATATTTGATACGACTTAGATTTACCGTGAGTAACCTTGTAACGTTATATTTAAGAGTTTAATCCAGTTCGGTCGAAAAGATTTTTCTTTTTTTATGGCTTTTAGTCGTATCTGAAAAAATATTTCCCTTTAATTTGATATTTAAGGGAAATATTTCCGTGTATTTTTGAGATGTGTTTGATCTTTTTCTTCATTTTAAGAATTTGATTCATTTCATTCGCTTTTTTGAAGAGGTTATGAGAACTCTATGACCATATCGGGCTGTATATCTGCAAGGGTTGCAGTGCCCATCAACGCCATGGTGATCTCAAATTCTTCTTTTAAGATTTTAAGCACATGGGCAACGCCTAAGGCACCCGCAGTGGCAAGACCATAAATACATGGTCTTCCAACTAAAACCGCGGAAGCACCTAAAGCAATGGCCTTAAACACATCTGAGCCGCGACGCACACCCCCATCATATAAAAGAGGGAAGTCATGCGGAACGGCTTTTTTGATGAGTTGCAAGGCTTTGAGTGGAGGAATACAGGTATCTAAAACTCGACCGCCGTGATTAGACACAATTAAGCCTTGTATGCCATGTTGAATGGCCAGTTGGGCATCGAGTGGGCTGACGATGCCTTTTAACAGGATGGGTAAATCAGTCTGTTGAACCATCCATGCGATGTCGTCCCACGTCGGAGCAATTTTCATTAGCCCATTAAACACGGGATGATCGCCTTCTTGCAGTTCAGGCAGTGGAATATGGGCAGGAGTGTGCGGATGCTGCATGTTTTCAGGAAGGTGAAAGAAAGCACGACGTTCACGGTCACGGATGCCTGTATGTGGAGAGTCCACAGTGATTACAATGGCGGTGAAATGTTGTGCCTCGGCGAGCTTCAGCAAAGCCAAAGATTTATCACGGTCACCTTGCCAGTACAGTTGGAACCATTTGTAGGGATGTTCAGATTTGAATGTTCGCATGTCCGTGTTGGTAAAAGTACTCAAAATCATATTACTACCGAGTACTTCAGCTGCCAGTGCGGTTGCTGCTTCTGCTTCAGAATGAAACTGCTGTTGATGACCAATCGGTGCCACAAAAATAGGATGTGGAAAGCTTTGTCCTAAGATTTCACAGCTTGTATTGCCTTGAGTGAGATCTCTTAACATGCGTGGTATCAAGTGCAGGTTTTGGAACTGAGCGAGGTTATTCCGAACACTGATTTCATCCATAGCACCACCTTGCAAATACTGCCAGACAATCTCAGGCAGATGCTTTTCTGCCTCAATTTCATAGTCTGCAATGGTTTGCAATGAGGCAGGAATTTGGTTCAAGGGCGGGAGAATATTTTTTTGGCTCATAAGTCAGCCCATTGGCGGATTAAATTATGGTAATGGCTGGTGAGATTAACAGTTTCTTCACAGTCACCAAGTTTTTGACGTAATTGAATAATGGTCATGTCTAAATTAAATAACATCGAACGTCGCCAGTCATCCTTCACCATGCTTTGCATCCAAGTAACAGCTGCAATACGTGCGCCATTAGTGACAGGTTCAACACGGTGCAAACTGGTTGCAGGGTAAATAATTGCATCACCTGCATCTAGCTTCACCTCATGTGTACCATAGGTGTCTTCAACAATTAATTCTCCACCTTCGTATTCATTTGGTTCTGAGAGAAAAATGGTCATTGAGACATCTGTTCGAACTGCTTTATTTTTCTCAGCATAAAAATGTACGGCATTATCAACATGGTTACCATAATGTCCTGTGTCTTGGTAACAGTTAAACAGAGGCGGTAAAATTTCCTTAGGGAGGGCGAAAGACTGAATTAATGTATTGCTCTGAATTTGTTGCAAAACAGCTAAATTGAGTTGTTTATAAAGCGGGCTGTCTAAATCAATTTGCAGATTGTTTTTAATTTGTTGTGCTTGTCCCCCAGCAGTTTTTTTACCAGAAACCCATTGGTTGTCTTGTTGCATGGCCTGACGGATAGAGTGAACTTGTGCTTTGGAAAGGACATTTGGAACATGAAGCAACATGACAGAAACCTAATTAAGTAAATTGCATTTAAATATAAGTATAAATAAAAAAGCCCTAATACAAGATTAAGGCTTTTTTATTTTGAACTAAATTAGAACTTAAAGTTGAATGTTAAACGATAGTTACGTTCTGCACCTGCGATGTAGCGTAAGCCACCGCGGTTAATACTGCTGACATAGTCTTCATCAAATAAGTTGTTGATGTTGAGTTGAATACCAACATTTGGAGTCGCTTGGTAGCTAACCATTGAGTCGAATACCCAGTAATCAGGAATTACTGCAGGGCCTACAGTATTACCATCTTTACTTTTCGTCATTTCGCCATTGTAACGAGCACCACTACCAATGCTCCATTTATCCATGGTGTATGTTGTCCATAGTGTAAATGCATCTGTCGGTGTAAACGGAATATTATCGGAACCATCAGCAGACACTAACTGGCCGCTAGCAGCACGTGAAACGTTTTCGATTTTGGTTTTTTGATGGGTATAACCAGCAATCACTTTCCAGTAATCATTGATGTTACCCACCGCACCTAGTTCTACACCTTTAACTGATTTTTTACCTGTTTGGTAATACTCTTCACCATCTTTTTCCAATTCGTTGGTTAATTCGGTTTGGAAAAGTGCGCCACTTAAAAGCAAGCGATTATCAAAGAATTCCCATTTTGAACCGACTTCAATCGTTTCAATTTCTTGAGGATCTAGGTTTAAGTTATTATTGCTGCTTGTTGAGCCTGACGGTGCAAAAGCGTTTGCATTACCAATACCATCACCACCTGTAATTGTACCAGGTGCTTGTTGTTGGATTGCATAGTTAGCGTACAATCTTCCGTTTGGAGCTGGCTTGTATAGTGCGCCGATTTTCCAGTTAAATAAGTTGTCATCATCTTTGAAACTTTGAGCAACATAATTTGCAGGTTGACCTGACGCTGCTGTATTTACGAAAGAATCAGAGTCAAGTTTATAATGATCTAAGCGAATACCACCATTAACTGAAAACTGTGGTGAAATTTCGATAGTATCGAACGCGAAAATAGAGTAAGTATCCATTTGGGCTTCAGAGTCACCATTACCATTGGTATTTCTTACTAGGGCCGTATGTACTGTACCTTGTGGGTTGTATAGTGAATTTGTACCCGTAACGGTAGCCGTCCAACCACGCGTTTTCATTTTTTCACGCGTAAATTCGACCCCAGTGCTTACGTCATGTTTTAGGCGACCTGTATTAAAACTGGTCACTAAACTGGTTTGGTTCGCGATGATTTCATTTTCTGTATCACTGTTATTTGCACTACCCGAAACACGCATAGCAGATGCGTCATTTAGATCTCCAGGATTGGTAGTGGTGTAAGCGTTACCAGAGAAAGTGGTGAGATATTGGTGCTCTGTTTTGCCCCAACGTGAAGTATTTTTAATTTTAGTCTTGTCAGATAGATCGTACTCAAGACGAGCAGTTGCCATATCTGCAGAGACATCATCAAAATCTTCAGGCGCGCCATAATAATTTGAAGTGTCAACTTTATGACTATTTAGATATGGAGCAAGGCTTTTGATGGCAGCATTCGTGCTTTTATTTGCATCAAAACCAGGTAAGCCAACAGTTGGAATACCACCATCTAAAACATTATCTTGTTCAATGTGTAAATAATCTAAGAAAAGACGAAGATCAGTACCTAACCCAAAACCTGCTGAAAGTGCTGCCGCCCATTTTTCATTTTCAACGCCGTCACGGCCAATACCATCTGAGTTTTCACCCATTGCATTAAAGCGAATTGCAGTAGTGTCATTAATCACTTTGTTGATATCTGCAGTTGCGCGGTAATACTCATCAGAACCAAAACCAAGAGTCCCGCTATTAGCGTCTTGAAGTTTTGCTTCTTTTGTTAGTAAGTTGATTGCACCAGATGCAGCTGTACGGCCGTTATCAGTCCCAGCTGGCCCTTTAAAGACTTCAATTTGTTCATAGTTGAACATATCACGAGTCACGTTGCCTAAATCACGAACGCCATCGACAAAAATGCTGTTTGCTGTATCAAAACCGCGCATGGTTACAGCATCACCTGTATTCATACGACCATTTTCACCTAATGCAAATGTGCCAACACCTGGGACATTACGTAAAGCTTCGGTCAAGGTTGTTGCATTTTGCTCTTTGAGTACAGCTTGGGGAATAATAGCAACAGTTTGTGTGGTATTTACCAAAGGTTGAGTGAATTTTGCTGAACTAACTTTATCTTTTTTATAGTCATTTTCGCTTGCAGCTTTGGCATTAATTGTAGGTAGTTGAACGCTATTGGTTTCAGCTTCGGCCGCGTGTACTGAAAGTGGTAGTGTTGCTACAAGAGCGACCAGTGAAACAGTACTTTTGTGCTTCCGGCTTTTAATCTGTGCCATGGGAATATCCTATATTTTAAAGAAGAGCGCTATTGTTACTTCGATGGTTGCAATTTCATGCGGTCACAATGGATGCATGAGTTCTAGCTGAGTAACTTTCGCTTGTGGAATAGCCTTGATTGCAACAAGAGAAAGGGGTGAAGTGATTACTGCAGAAACCAGCTGTTTACGTGTTTTGATAAAGGCCATAACGGGTCTAGTTCTAGCGCTGCAAATTAGTATGCAAATAATAATGATTCTTATTTTTTGTTGCATAATTATTACATTGAAATTGTCGATGCTTAGATGTATTTGTGTAGAAAAAATAAATGTAATAATATAATGAATTGAATGTAAGTTTATGATTTTTATTTAAATTGGAAAATTAGATTATATTTTTATAATATTATTGGAATTTAGAATCCATTATTTTTAAGCTAAGTTTGAAGGTGTTTCTCAAGTGAATATGTAGAAATTATGTTGGATCTATATTAGCTATGTAGGAAGAAAACCCTCCCGGAGCAGGGTTTTCCTTTAGATATGACTATTTTTAGAAGTCATATGAAATTGATAACCAATAATTTCGACCTAGCAAATAGGTTCCTTCTGAGCTTCGACCTATAGATAAGTATTTATAGGCTTGCTGAACATTACCGTTTGTATCGACATAGTCCATATATTCAGTAAAGTCTTTATCTAATAAGTTATTTACAGCAGCATTGACCCGAACATTATTATTCAACTGATAGCTTGTCCCTAAATTGAACAGGTTATAAGCCGAGAATTTGTTGTCTGTATGCTGTTCAATACTAACTTCACCACCAGTTGGTGCAGCTAAATAACGAGGACGTCCTGACTGATACTCATGTTGCAACCAAACATCGAGACTATTATTGATATGCCAAGTCGATGTTAGGTTAAATAGGTGTTTAGCTGTCGATTCGAGCGCATAACCTTTGTTTGCACCTTTAGTTATTTCAGACTCGGTAAATGTATAGGCAGCTTTGATATCCCATTCAGGAATAATTTGATACTTAAGTGATGTTTCTAAGCCGTAGATTTCAGCTTCATCTGCATTGAAACTCTTACTATAAGACGTTACGTTGCTGTTGAAGTTTGAGCAATCATTAGTTGTGCACAAAAAGTTTCGAGAAACGATTTTATCTTCTACAACATTAAAAAATGCAGTGGCATTAAAGTCTAATGTATCTGTAGGTTGATAATTTAAGCCTAGCTCGTAGTTAACTGATGTTTCTGGTTTTAAATCAGGGTTACCTAGACTTGGTGTGGTGCCTTGGCCGCTATAGCCAATAATACCGTTGTATAAATCTTTTGCTGACGGTGTCTTATAGCCTGTGCTTACACCACCTTTAAGTGTTAAAGCATCAGTTGTATTCCATACTAAATAAGCACGCGGGCTAAAGTGACCACCAAATCCTGAATGATCTTCATAACGACCACCGAAGGTGAAATGTAAGTTATCTAATAAGCTCCATTCATCTTCTGCATAAACTGACCAAGTATCTTGAGTAAACTCTTTGCCCATTCCTGCAATATCATCAGCAATAGTAACATCTTTATATTCTGTGCCAACTGTTAGCTTGTGGTTAGCAATAGGTGCAATTAAATGTGAATCAAAGACTAAATCGGTATTTTCCAAAGTTCGTGGTTGGCCAGCTAAAGCAGGGAAAGCATCAGTTGGAATGGTACGACCTTTGGTTTCGGTTTTATTTTGACTAATGTACGTTTTCCATTGGCCAAAATCATAATTACCATCATGTCCCGCCGAAATTTGTAGACGATCGAACTCTAATTCATCTTCATAGCCTGCAATACCACCGCGACTAAAAAAGTTGCCTAGTCGTTGGTCTGAGTTGTCATAGGTTTGGTTTGAGGTAAAACCATCAACCCAGAAAGAGTTTTTATCGTCTAATGTAAATTGTAATTTTCCACCAACATCATAGTTTTCAGCTTTGCTTGGGCGTGGGTCGCGTGAGGTTGAACCAGCCACAATGCGTTCTGAGCGTTGACGGTCTAAATAACTACCACGGAGCTGTAAGCCTAGACGATCATGAATAATTGGGCCATTGAGCACAAAGCTGGTTTTCCATGAGTCGGCTTCGCTGCCATGTTCCATGACATTGCCGCTGACAGAGACATTGCCATTCCATTCATTACTAATTTTTTTGGTAATAATATTGATGACACCACCCATGGCTTCTGAACCATAGCGTGTTGCCATTGGTCCACGAATGACTTCAATACGTTCAATAGAGGCTAAAGGTGGTAGAAAACCATTTGATGTTTCACCAAAGCCGTTTGGAGTGACATCTGATGAGGTGGTTTGGCGACGACCATCAATTAAAATCAGGCTATAGTCATTGCCTAAGCCACGCATTTTGATATTCAGACCTGATGTTTTTCCTACCCCTGAACGAATATCGATACCTGGAATATCAGCTAATAGGTCTGCAATGCTGGTTGCATTTTTCTTTTCAATATCTTCTTTTGTGACCACGCTAATTGAAGCTGGTGCATTTTTAATATCTTGTTCAAAACCTGCAGCTGAAACCACAATGGTGGAAAGCTGATGGGTAGATGAATCTTCAGTTGCTGTTTCTGCGAAAACAGGAGTGGTGATTGCCCCAAGCAATGCCAATGAAAGAGGGTGTAGATTAAACTTACTCATAACTAGAGTTCCAATGATGGACGAGAAAAAAATTGAAAAAAACGATCAAAGTTGACGCAAATATTAATGGTAATATTTATCATTTGCAACAAAAAGCCATAAAAAATATAATACTTTGCGCTTAATCAGTAGCGATTTAAAAATATTCAAAATAAAAAACGATAAATGAAGAAAAAAATATGTGGTTTCAATCGGGTGTTTTGTATATCGTTCAATGTTGTCATATAATGTGGCACTTTTTAAAATTGTTCTTACCAAAAGATTGAGGAAGCCATGCAAGTAACTTCTGAAGCGGTTTCGGGTGTTACCCGTCGTTTAAATGTATCTGTACCGACGAGCCGTGTTAACGAGCAGTTCGAAGCTCGCTTAAAACGCACTGCTAAAACTGTGAAGATCAACGGCTTCCGTCCAGGTAAAGTGCCAGTAAATGTTGTTCGTCGTGAATATGGCGCGGGTATCTACCAAGAAGTCGTAAGCGACATTATTCGTGACACAGTATTTGAAGCGATCCAACAAGAAAAAATCAATGCTGTTGGCATGCCAAACATTGAAAAATCTGAATTAAAAGACGACGCGCTTGTATACGAAGCGACTGTTGAAGTTTATCCAGAAGTTAACGTGAAATTTGATGGTTTAGAAGTTGAACGTAAAGCATCTGAAGTAAACGACAAAGATGTTGATCAAATGATCGAAAACCTTCAGAAGCAACGTGCTTCTTGGGCTGAAACGAAAGGCATGGCTAAAAAAGACATGCAAGTAACTTTCGACTTTGAAGGTTCAGTAGACGGTGAAAAGTTTGAAGGCGGTTCTGCAGAAGACTTTAAACTTGTTTTAGGTTCAGGTCGTATGATCCCTGGCTTCGAAGACGGCATCGTTGGTATGAAGAAAGGCGAAGAGAAAGTTATCGATGTAACTTTCCCTGAAGATTACCAAGCTGAAAACCTTGCTGGTAAATCAGCTCAATTCAAAATCACTGTGAAACTTGTTGAAAAACAAAAACTTCCAGAAGTTGATGCTGAATTCCTTAAAATCTTTGGTCTAACTGAAGAAGAAGGCATTGAGAAGTTAAAAGCTGACGTTCGTAAAAACATGGAACGTGAAGTGAAAAATGGTTTGCGTAATCAAGTGAAAGGTGCAGCTTTTGATGCACTTGTAGCTGCAAACGAAGTTGAACTTCCTGCGTCTATGGTTGCTCAAGAAGTTGACCGTCAACGTCAACAAATGATCCAACAGTTCACTCAGCAATTTGGTGCTCAAGGTGCGAAAGCATTTGACTCAAGCATGCTTCCAGATGAATTGTTCAAAGAACAAGCTGAAAAATCTGTAAAATTAGGCGTACTGGTAAGCAAAGTTTTAGCTGATGCTAAAATTGAAGTAGATCAAGCACGTGTTGATACTTACATCGAAGACATGGCTTCTTCTTATGAAGATCCAGCTGAAGTGATCGAATACTTCAAAAATGACAAACAACAACGTTCGCAAATCGAAGCTGTTGTGTTAGAAGACCAAGTGGTTGATCACATCTTAGCGTCTGCTAAAGTAACAGATACTGCTGTAAGCTACGAAGACTTATTGAAAGAGCAACAAGCTCGTCAACAAGGCTAAGTTTAGCTAAAGTAAAAAAGGCGCTTTGAGCGCCTTTTTTATTGTGATCTGGGTTTGTAAAAGGCCTTGCGTTCACAAAGCTTATGCAAAAAATATCTGTTATTTACTTGGGAATATTTTGCATTTTCAGCAATTATCCCTCATATTGTGACTATGAGTTGAGTAACAAAAAATTTAGGAATAAGTAAACGTATGTATATTCCAACTATCGATAATGCCTTAGTTCCAATGGTTGTAGAACAGTCATCTCGCGGTGAACGTTCATTTGACATTTATTCACGTCTTTTGCGTGAACGCGTCATTTTTATGACTGGTGAAGTTGAAGATAACATGGCGAATTTGATTGTCGCGCAAATGTTGTTTTTAGAAGCGGAAAATCCAGATAAAGATATTCATCTTTACATTAACTCACCAGGTGGTTCGGTGACTGCGGGTATGGCGATTTACGATACCATGCAATTTATTAAACCAGATGTTGTGACCTATTGTATGGGGCAAGCAGCATCAATGGGTGCTTTCTTGCTGAATGCAGGTGCGAAAGGTAAACGTTATTGCCTTGAAAATGCACGTGTCATGATCCACCAACCGTTAGGCGGTTTCCGTGGTCAGGCATCTGATATTGAAATTCATGCACGTGAAATTCTGTTCATTAAAGAACGTTTAAACCGTTTAATGGCAGAGCACAGTGGTCAAGACTATGAAACTGTGGCACGTGATACTGACCGTGATAACTTTATGACAGCGCAAACTGCAAAAGAATATGGTCTCGTGGACGAAGTGTTATCTAAACGTCCATAAGTTTTAAAAGTTTAGAATTGGAGTGAATATGTCCGAACATCCTCAAGGACAAAAGCATTGTTCATTTTGCGGTAAAACGCAGTCTGAAGTTGGGAAACTGATTGCAGGCGAGGACGCGTACATCTGTAATGAATGTGTGGACGTATGCTTAGACTTGGTGCAAACCAGTCAACAAGTTGAGTCGGGTGACTGGGCTGCAAAACCCTTGCCTAAACCTCACGAAATTCGTGCGGCACTAGATCAATATGTCATTGGTCAAGATGTGGCAAAGAAAACCTTGTCAGTTGCTGTCTATAACCACTATAAACGTCTTAAAGCGACACATGGTGGACATAAACACGACGATGCTGTTGAAATTGCGAAAAGTAATATCTTATTAGTAGGACCAACGGGTTCGGGTAAAACCTTGCTTGCGCAAACGATGGCCCGTCTTCTCGATGTTCCTTTTGCTATGGCTGATGCCACGACACTTACCGAAGCAGGCTATGTCGGTGAAGATGTTGAAAACATTGTACAAAAGCTTCTACAAAAAGCAGACTATGATGTAGAAAAAGCGCAAAAAGGTATTATCTATATCGACGAAATCGACAAGATTACCCGTAAGTCTGAAAACCCATCGATCACGCGTGATGTGTCGGGTGAAGGTGTACAGCAAGCGTTACTGAAAATGATCGAAGGTACGGTTGCCTCTATTCCACCTCAAGGTGGTCGTAAGCATCCGCAGCAAGAATTCATTCAAATTGATACTTCAAATATCTTGTTCATCTGTGGTGGGGCATTCTCAGGTCTTGAGAAAATCGTACAACAGCGCCAAGAAAAAGGTGGAATCGGCTTCGCGGCTGAAGTGAAGAAGAAAGATGAAGGCAAGAAATTGTCTGACTTGTTCCGTCAAGTTGAAGCGACCGATTTGGTGAAATTTGGTCTGATTCCAGAGTTTATTGGTCGTTTGCCTGTAATTGCGACTTTGGAAGAGTTAGACGAAGAAGCTTTGATGCAAATTCTGACTGAACCGAAGAATGCATTGACCCGTCAATATCAACATTTGTTTGATATGGAAAACGTTGATCTGGTTTTTGAAGACTCAGCACTACGCGCTGTGGCGAAAAAAGCTTTGGATCGTAACACGGGTGCACGTGGCTTACGTTCTATTTTGGAAAATACGCTGCTTGAAACCATGTACGATTTACCAAGTCGTACCGATGTTGGTACGGTTGTGGTGAATGAAGACGTGATTAACGGCACGGCTGCACCATTATTTAAGCCAGAGCGTTTACCAAGAATCGAACAGAAAGATGCAGCTAAAGTTGATTTAAAAGTGATTAACTCAAAGTCAGCTTAAGTTGTTATTCATCTGAAACGTGTGAAAATCGAGTGTTTTCACACGTTTTTTTATATTCAAAAAAAAGAGGGAATGCTACTCTGCATCAATAGGTTGGGATGCCTAGATTAAAACTAAAAATTCAGTATCAAAATAAAAATACGTCGTGAGGAATAGTCATGCGTGCAATGACGATTACGCTTTTAAGCAGTTTAATTTTATTGGGTTGTCATGGAAAAGCGACAGTTGAACAACCTGAATTAACATCAACTCTCAGCCATGAGGTTGATTTTGAACACGACCCAGGCGTGATTGAGCAGTATCGCATTGGAGTGTTTAGTGTAGGTGGATGGGTCAATCAAAAATTAGGACAACGTTTTCAGCGTGTCCAACCCCAGCATGAACAAGCGGCGATGGTTTATCTGTATCGTCCAGACTCAAAATGGAATCGACAAGAAATTGTGGCGTCGAGTTTATTTATCAATAAAGAACGCATTCCAAGCCTGCTGAACAATCATTACTATTGGGTTGAATTACCCGCAGGAACTTATCGTTTATCGAGCAGTCGGCCTTTGGGCATTAACCATTTTCAAAAGCCGAAATATATCGATTTTAGCGTAGAAGCGGGGCAGTCTTATTTCATCAAGTATGATGAAGAGAACTTGTCCACACGTCGTGATGTTTCGGGGCCTTTGGCGGTTATCCCTGAAAAAATTGCGATTCAAGAAATTGCATTTACCCAGTTAAAGTCCAACAGCTACAACTTTGTAGCGGAAGATCAACACACGGGTGAGCTACGAAAGAAAGCGCAAAAACTTAAACCCGCAAAATATGACTCAAGTGAGGATGTTCAGCTGATGAAGCCCTTTAAGCTGTGGAATCCTTTAACCTGGTAAGTGAGCTATTGTACTTTTTTTGCTTGTTCAAATAATGGTGTAAGGGTCTTTTCAATTTGACGATTCATTTCCAGTTGAATAGCTGGATCTTGCATCATTTCAGCAGACATGGCGATGCTATTACGCATGATTTCACTCATCATTTTGCTGCTTTTTTTATTGATAGACTGGCCTAGAGGGGTTTCGAGGAACTGAATGTTGGCCAACACTTCCTCTTCGGTAAAGGTCTGCATATAGACATTTTTAAGCATTTGCATAAATTTTGGATCTGAAATCAATTTACTGCTAAATGATGCCGTGATTTCAGCGATTTGCTTGGCTGCTTTTTGCTGTTCAGTATTGAGTGTTGATGTTTTAAAAATATTCTTAATGATTTCTTCGGCTTGCTGGTCATAAACGGGGCGCATTTCTTGCTGAGACTGTGCTAATGTGCCTTTAATATCGCCGAGTTTGAGCGCCTTTTCTACCGATGCTTCGGTCGCGGGTTTGGCAAAAGACGCTGTGCTAAGGACACATAAGGTAATACCGCAAAGGATGTGATTTAATTTTTTCATTGTTGGTCTATATCTTTTGATTAAGTCTATAAAAGTAGGTAAAAAAAATACCCTTAACATGACCTTAGGATGTTAAGGGTATCCAAAAAAGTAAAACTTAAGTTTTAGCCCGCTGCAGCATCGACTACTGGAATTTTACCAATTTTCGCTTGCCAGATTTTTGGTGCTGTTGCGTGAATAGATGTACCATTCACATCAACTGCTACCGATACAGGCATGTCTTTCACTACAAATTTGTAAATCGCTTCCATACCTAAGTCAGCAAAAGCAACCACTTCAGCTTCACGAATCGCTTTAGACACAAGGTAAGCTGCGCCGCCCACTGCCATCAAGTAAGTTGCTTTGTTGTCTTTAATTGCTTCAACCGCTGCAGGACCACGGTCCGCTTTACCGATCATGCCGAACATACCTGTTGCTTCAAGTACTTGGCGTGTGAACTTGTCCATACGTGTTGCTGTTGTTGGGCCAGCAGGACCAACCACTTCATCACCGACTGGATCTACAGGGCCCACGTAGTAAATGAATTTACCTTTTAAGTCGACAGGAAGCTCTTCACCATTGTTCAGCATGTCTACCATGCGTTTGTGTGCAGCATCACGACCTGTATAAATTGTACCGTTTAGAAGCAAAGTGTCGCCTGGTTGCCAAGCGTTCATTTCTTCTTGGGTAATGGTGTCGAGGTCAACGCGCTTAGAAGTGGATGAATCCCAAGTGACTGATGGATAGTCTTCAAGTTTAGGTGCTTGAATGTGTGCAACACCTGTACCATCAAGTTGGAAGTGTGCGTGACGAGTCGCTGCACAGTTTGGAATCATGCCCACTGGTTTGCCAGCAGCGTGACATGGGTAATCTTTAATTTTAATGTCTAGAACTGTGGTTAAGCCGCCTAGGCCTTGCGCGCCAATACCCAGTGCGTTTACTTTTTCGAAGATTTCCATACGAAGTTCTTCGATTTTATTTTCAGGACCACGACGAAGTAATTCATCCATGTTGATTTCTTCCATGAGCGATTCTTTTGCAAGCATCATGGCTTTTTCAGCAGTACCACCAATACCAATACCCAACATACCTGGTGGACACCAGCCTGCACCCATGGTTGGAACAGTTTTAAGTACCCAATCCACGATTGAGTCTGATGGGTTGAGCATAGCCAGTTTAGATTTGTTTTCTGAACCGCCACCTTTTGCCGCAACGGTAATATCCACTTTGTTGCCTGGAACAAGTTTGTGATAGATCACAGCAGGGGTGTTGTCTTTGGTGTTTTTACGACCAAATGCAGGATCAGCCAGAACTGATGCGCGCAGCACGTTTGAGTTTTCTAGGTAACCTTGACGTACGCCTTCGTTGATTGCATCGTCTAAGCTCATAGTTAAATCAAATTTAACATCCATGCCCACTTCAACGAATACGTTGACGATACCTGTATCTTGACAGATTGGGCGGTGACCCTCTGCGCACATACGCGAGTTAATTAAGATTTGTGCGATCGCATCCTTCGCAGCTTTGTTCTCTTCACGATCATACGCACGGCTCATCGCTTGGATGAAGTCTTGTGGGTGATAATAAGAAATGAACTGAAGCGCGTCTTTGACCGATGTGATCAAATCATCTTGCTTGATAATAGTGGTCATACAAATATCTCTTGAGCGGGCTGATAGCTAGCGGGCTAAATTATAAGACAAAATGCCGAGGTTGTGGATGTTTTGCGAAGCCTTTGGGCGAAAGTTTAATAGTTGAACAAAATTGATGAGAAAATGAGGTTATAAACGGTGGTAAATATGACAAAAATATCTAAATTTAATGAAATATTTCATGTCTAAATTTGGATTATGAATATGATTTATTACTTAAGGTATTGAATATAATGTAAAAATAATAATATTGAAATATGACAACACTGTCATAAAGTTGTCATAAAACTTTCGCATAATGCATTCATCAAACAATAGGACATCGAGCATGTTGACAGGTTTAGTGATGGCTGCGGGCTTTTGTGTATATATCGCAGCGACTTGGATGTACGGTCAAAAAGAAGATCAGGCTTAAGCTTTATCTTCTTTTTTTGTTTTAAGCTTTCTTCAAATCTTCAAATCTTCAAATCTTCAAATCTTCAAATCTTCAAATCTTCAAATCTTCAAATCTTCAAATCTTCAAATCTTCAAATCTTCAAATCTTCACTTTATCCTATCGACTGGTGCTAATTTTTTCGCATTTGGGATGGAGAGTAGCCAAAGTGCTTTTTAAAGCGATGACTAAAATGGCTGCTGGAGCTAAATCCATATTGTTCCGAAATGTCCGTCATATTGGCAGTCGTCTGCTGTAGAGCTTGGTGTGCCAGTTCAAGTCGACGTTGCATTACATATTGGTGTGGTGGCATGTGCATGGATTGCTTAAACATATGAGCAAAATGGTATTCACTGAGCTGAGTTTGTTCAGCCAAATCTGACAGGGTCAAGCTTTGCTGAATATGCTGATCAATCCACCCTAATAACTGTTTCAAAGTATACGGGGACAGCCCGCCTTTGACTTCAGGGGCTTGCCACTCGGTATGGCTATAATTTTTAATTAGATGGTTGAGCAGAAGCGTTGTGGCAGTACTCATCTGCAAGTGATTTTCACGGTTTTGCCAAGCCCCATTGAGTAAAAAGTGTCGATAGATCATGGCAATCTGTGGGTCGGCCACGAAACTTTGCGGATTTAAAGTAATTTGGCTCGGCTCACGATCCCACACCTGTTCGGCGATGCGTTGTAAGTGTTGTTCAGTATAGTACAGATGCACAAAAGTCAGTGAGTCGCGCAGATCCCATGTCGACTCAAAATTCTGTGGCATCAAGCACATATGATCTGGCCCACCACCATTATGCCAACCTTGAGCTGTCTTTTGATAACTGTGATATCCCCCTTGAATATACATACTAAGGGTATGGTGGTTACTACAAACACTGACACGGTCTTGGTTGTTTTGCCACATGGCCAACTGCATGCCCGAACCCAGTTCGACCGAGTCGAGGAGTTGAGCTTTATGTTGTTGTAATTGATCTAGAATCTGATATTTCATCATCTATACGCAGTGCCGAATGGAAGATTCAGTTTAGGACTTTGACTTCATTTTGTCATCTATATTCGAAAATCAGTAAAAACCACAAGTTCATGATAGTGACCACAAGAAGGTGCAAGAAATGAGACACCCAAACCAAGCACAATAGCGTGAGTGGTTTGAGTTTGGTTTAAAGAGTATGAATGCGCTGTTATATGCTTTGGTGGTGGTGATTTGGGGAACGACATGGATTGCGATAAGTCTGCAACAACAAAGTGGAATATCGACCAATGTAGCCGTATTTTGGCGCTTCTTTATTTCGGCTCTGGTGTTGTTTACTTTTGTTGTGTTGTGCCGAAAACTGCAAAAGCTGGCTGTAAAAGATCATCTGTTTTGTATGTTACAAGCGTGCTGTATTTTTGGTTTTAACTTTGTTTGTTTCTATTATGCGGTTCAATATATCAGCAGCGGTTTGGAGGCTGTTATTTTTTCGATGGCGGTCATTTTTAATACCCTCAACGCCAAACTGTTCTTTGGACAACAGGTGTCTAGCCGTTTTTATCCTGCGGCTTTGTTGGGTGGATTGGGGATTATTGCCTTGTTTTGGCATGATGTGATAGGGAGTACCTTAAATAATCATACGCTGATGGGGATTGGCCTTTGTGTGTTAGGAACCTATGGGTTTTCACTGGGCAATATGATCAGTGCGCGTCATCAAAAACAAGGTCTGGATATTTTTACAACCAATGCTTATGGCATGTTGTACGGTTCAATTCTGATGGCATTGATTGCTGGATTTAAACAAGACGAGTTTTTCCCCGCTATGGAATTCAGTGCGGTGAGTGCTTTATTGTATTTAGCTATTTTTGGTTCAGTGATTGGCTTTACCGCCTACTTCTATTTGGTTGGACGGATTGGTGCGGGTAAGGCAGCTTATAGTACTTTATTATTTCCGTTGGTGGCTTTGGTGATTTCTACTATCTGGGAAGGGTATCAATGGCATATGAATGCGGTGATTGGGGTGATTTTGATTTTATGTGGTAATGCAATTTTCTTTATCAAGCCGCCCAAGTTTAGACTGAGTCAAATGTTGAAGCGAAGCTGAGTGATGACGATCTAAAGACACTACAGTTTATAAAGCTTAGACATGAGATCTGGGCTTTTAAATCTATACGCTGTTAGCTCTAGTGAATCAAAATTTTCCCTAAGCTGCGGCTCAATATTTTGATTTTATAAACGCGAGTAATTCTTGGAATAATGGATGCCATTCAGCGGTTGGTGACTCAAAAAGAGGGTGCCAAAAGAAATTAAACTCTAGCCCGCCATCATCATTGCATAAATGTGTCCAGCGCTCTTTTAAAGTCTCTGTGCTATGGCATATAAATACATGCCAGTTAGGACCTTGCTCAGCTGGATGATGTAAACCCAAGTATGAGTGAATGTGTGCAGACGAAATCCCCGATTCTTCATAAAGCTCTCGCAAAGCTGCCTGCTCTAGTTCTTCATTCGTCTCAACTGTACCTTTTACGATTTGAATACCTGCAATAGGATGTTTAAACTAATATTTCTGTTCTTTGATTGATATTTCGAAATATAACTGGGACTACTTTTTCTATTAATGTCATTTTTCAATTTTATCAACTAGGTAGGTCATTATAGCAATTTAAAAGAATAGAACTTCGGCGAAATAAATGTATACAGCTTTACCGCTATGATCATTGGCTATACTGGACATAGTCGTATCTAGAGCTGTCAGGGAATTTTTCTACTGACAATAGCTTGAACCAAATCTGCATGAGCTCATCATGATGCTGTATTGGCTTTAATCCGAAGCGCTTCCATCTCAATCTCAACCATTTTTTGAGAATTGGATCGTTTCTTTTGCAACTCCTCAAACTTTTGTCTATCTGGCGAGCTGGATAAGATAATATTACCCATTTCAATTTGAAGATTATTGTCTTTTTTGAGTTTCTCACGGGCTGCGACTACTTCTGAGCTTTTGAGAGATACCATGTCGTAATTTTGATTCAGGCTTTGAATGCGCTTGTTTGATTTTTCAATTGCAGTTTTCAGAGCACGCAGATCTTTTTTTTCCATCGCATGTTTTATCTCCCACATTGAGTTTTCTGCTTCTTGTTTAGCTGCACTTGTTTGTGCCCCGAGTGCAATGAGGTCATGTTTAATGTCTGCGGCATTATCTTGACTCAGATGTGAGGTGGTCTGCGGTGCAGTGCGAGCCGTAACATTGAGCTCAGCTGTTGATTTTGCTTGTTGTCGGGTGTTGTCTAATGCCCCAGTATTGAGTTGAGGATATACCATGCGTTGTAAGGCTCTCATTTCACTGATAGAGCTTTGTTGTATGACGCTAATTTTTGCTTCTAATCCAGTGATACGATCCATCTGTGGTGGGTTTTTAGTATTTTCTTGTGCGAGCTCAACTCCTAGAAGATGGACTTGCTTAAATTTCTCACGTAACGCAGCACCCTCTTGGCTTTTGAAGTTTGTTGCATCTAGTGCGGTATTAAACGCAAGAGAATGGGTTTTCAGTTGTTCTAGCAGGGCGGGGATGGTATCGACTTCTTTATTTTGACGAGCCGCTTTAAGTGCATCTTGTGCGTTCAAAATGGCTTGAGAGTTTTTATTCGAAATCTGATCTAGGGCATCAAGATCCGCTTTAATGTCAGTTAGATTTGCTGTACTTAAGTTTGTATATGTTGTGGTTGAGTCTGGCGGTGTTTGGTGCTGTTTAGATTCATTACATGCTGTCAGTGAAAATGTTGTCACTATTAGAATTGGAAGCCATTTTTTATTCATTATGAGACCAATGATTTAGAATTTAATTATATCTCTTGAGTATATTGTTTAAGTATCTGAAAAGTAAAGTCTTACTGTTTTATCTGTGTTTGGGCTATGCTTGTAAATATACATTAGTCGAATGTTTGAGAGGCTATACGATTAGGTGGTACTACACTCAGTTCAATTGTATATGCTGGAGAGTGACGAATTTGTATTTAGTGAAAAATGGTTTCACATCGTGTGCTGATTACAGTAGCAATCGCAAAATTACACTTTAAAATAGTTCAAGAGAAGAAAATAATGGAGCTTTCATTTCTTTCAATAGTTGGTTGTTTATTGATAGTTGGTGGATTATTACTTCCAATTTACACAGCAAATTTATTTCCTTTATCAAAAAAATCAAATGACCAGTATCAAGAGATGATGAGGAAAGGTGACCGTGGATGGATTATTGATTTTAAGATCAATCAATGGATAAGAAAAAATTGGATTTACATTCCAATTTTAGGTGTACTCCTCTTTTTTATTGGATTGTTATTTTAAGTGTAGAAGCATTTTATTTAATTAAGTTATTGAAAAATAAGTATAAATTATCTTGATTAACTTTTTCTAAAGATTTATCTTATTGAACATAGCTCTTTTAAAAACAAAAACCACCCAATTTTTCCGTTGGATGGTTTGGATCACATCAAGTTACTTTACGCTGTTGCTTGTTGTTCCGCTTGAATTGCAGTGAGTGCAATTGTAAACACAATATCATCCACCAAAGCCCCACGAGACAAATCATTTACAGGTTTGTTCAAACCTTGCAACATTGGGCCGACGCTTACGACATTGGCAGAGCGTTGCACGGCTTTATAAGTCGTGTTTCCTGTGTTTAAGTCAGGGAAGATAAACACATTGGCACGACCTGCAACTTTAGAATCAGGTGCTTTCGAGCGTCCGACACTTTCAACCGATGCTGCATCGTACTGAAGCGGCCCATCAATCAACAAATCAGGACGGCGTTCTTTCGCTATACGTGTTGCCTCAGCGACTTTTTCAACTTCAGCTCCAGCACCAGAGGTACCCGTAGAGTATGAAATCATTGCAATACGTGGGTCTAAACCGAAGGCCTTTGCCGAGTCAGCCGATTGAATCGCAATTTCAGCGAGCTCTTCGGCATTTGGGTCTGGGTTAATTGCACAGTCACCATAGACATAGACTTCATCGGGTAACAGCATAAAGAACACGGAAGAGACCAGTGAATACTCAGGCGCTGTTTTAATCAGTTGGAATGCTGGGCGTACAGTATTGGCTGTGGTGTGTATTGCACCTGAAACCAAACCGTCGACTTGATCGAGCGCCAACATCATGGTACCCAGAACGACAGTGTCTTGCAGCTGTTCACGCGCTTGTAGCTCGTTCAGTTTGCCTTTACGCAATTCCACCATCTTTTCGACATAGTTTTCACGAATTAAATCTGGATCGATAATTTCTAAGTCATGTGGAAGCTCAATACCACGTGCTTTTGCCACTTCTACTACAGCTTCAGGTTTTGCCAATAAGATACAGTGTGCAATGCCACGAGATTGGCAAATAGCCGCAGCTTGAACTGTACGTGGTTCATCGCCTTCAGGTAGGACAATGCGCTTCTTTGCGGCAATCGACTTTTGGACTAATTCATGGCGGAAAGCCGAAGGCGAGAGACGAGGTTGGTACGAGCCATTCAACATTACCTTTAGCCATTCTTCATTGATATGGCTCGATACAAAACGAGTGACTTGTTCAGCGCGTTCAGTATCATCGACAGGAATTTCATTGCTGAGATTGGCTAAGCTCTGCGCCGTGTCGAACGTGCTGAGCGCTGTATGTAAAATTGGTAAGCCTTGCTTAATCGCTGTTTGGCAGAACGCAAGCACTTGCTCGTTTGGTGTATGGTGTTCAGTTAGGACCAAACCTGCCAGTGGAATACCGTTACTACTTGCTAAGCTGGATGCCAAAAGCACATCGATACGATCTGATGCACTAATGATCAGCTCGCCTGCGACAAACTTATGAAGTTCGTGCTCAATGTTCGATGCAATCAAACTGCTATGCAACACACGACGTTGGATCGCGTCGCCTTGATTGATCCATTCCGCTTGAATGTGTGAAGCCAAGTCCGACATACGCGGTACGCTAAGCGTGTTGCTAAACGGAACCAAGCCAATCACAGGGAGTTTATCTGAACCGAGTTTTGGATGGGTCTTTTGGAGCTCAATTATGAATTTATTGGTATCTCTGATTAAACGCAGACTTGGGTCAAACGTCACTGGAATGTGTGCTGAGTCATCGGGCAAGCCTTTGGTGCGCATCAATAACACACCCGCAGTTCGCTCTGAACTCGCACCCCCAAAGTAGCGTAGTTGACTGTCGACTTTTTCAGCCGTCACGCTCGGTTTATTAATGTCTGCATTACTGACAATAATGACTTTGGCATCGAGTGCTTGCGCAAGTTGTGCATTTAGTTCAGAAGCAAAAGAATCTCGGCTATTCGGGACTAAGCCTTCAACAATAATCAGGTCATGCTTACGCGCAATAGCACGGTGCAAACGAACCGCATCTTCAAGCAACTCATCATTTTCACCTGCACTGAGTTGTTGCAAAATGGTGTGATAACTAATCGGTTCAACGGTTTCGTTTTTTGAAACATGGTGATAGAGTGCTGTGGTACGGTCTGCACCTGTGGTTAGTTCTTGAGAAAAAGGTTTTAAAAATCCAGCCTTAACACCTTGGCATTCCAGCGCATAAACCAAACCCAGACAAGCGGATGTTAAGCCGACGCCTTCCCCAGTGGGCACAAGTAAAATTGTTTTCATATATTTATTCGTCATACAAGAAATTAAAACAGACTTGAGTGAATATAACGATCGCTTAAGCGATCGCTACATTGTCTTCAGACTTTTTTGCAGCAGTTTGAATCACCTCATCGGCCACGGATGCTGTTTCTTTGGCAATACGGCCTTCTTCATCGGTCGGTACAACCCAAATTTGTGGGCCTGTACCTGTATCAATACGACCTTCGGTACCACGTTTTAAACTGTCATTGGCTTCTTTACTCAAGTTAAAACCAAAGTGCGGTAGGAAAGCGACTGTTTTTTCACGAATATATGCCGAGTTTTCACCAATACCACCCGTGAAGAATAAGCCATCAAGACGTGGTAGACCACAGCTCAGTGCGGCCAATGATTTTGCGAGGCGATAGCAGAACACTTCAATAGCTAAAGTTGCATCTTCATTGCCTTGTTCAGAGGCTTCAATCAAAGTACGCATGTCATTTGATAGATCAGACAGGCCAAGTAAGCCCGATTGGCTATTCAACATTTTATCAATTTTATAAATGTCCCAGCCTAGGTTATTGGCAAGGAAACTATGTAAGCTTGGATCGACATCACCACTGCGTGTGCCCATTACGACACCTTCTAGTGGAGTTAAGCCCATTGATGTGTCGACACTCTGCCCATTCCAAACTGCACAAGTAGAGCTACCATTACCCAAGTGTGCGGTTAACCAACCTCCTTGTTTGAAGCTACCTGCCAGTTCTGAACCGCGTTCAGACACATAAGCATGGCTCGTACCGTGGAAGCCATAGCGACGGACATTATGCTCAGTGTATAAAAATTTTGGCACAGCATAGCGATAAGCATGTGCAGGCATAGTCTGGTGGAATGCGGTATCAAATACAGCCACTTGTGGTAGCTCTGGGAATAAACGCATCGTGGCGTCAATCCCAACCAAGTGCGCAGGGTTGTGTAATGGTGCAAGTGGTGTTGCTGCACGAATGCGTTCGACAATTTCTTGTGTTAAAAGCTCAGCTTTGGTCAATGTACCGCCGTGTACTACGCGGTGACCAATGGCTTGAGGGTTATAATGTGAAAGGCGTTCTAAGATGGTTTCCAATGCTTTTTCATGATCGGCATGTGGAATAGACAATTCAAGGGGTTGACCACCCGCAGTAATGCCTTTGATACGAGCGTCAGCAGAACCTAAGTTCTCAGCTAAACCGAAAATACGATCTTCACGACGTTCAGAAACGAGCGCATATTTGATTGATGAAGATCCGCAGTTAATTACTAATACTGATGTAGACACGTTTTAATACCTGATTCTAATTGAATTATCCGTCCTAGAACTGATCTTCATGCAGTACTTTCTTATGCAATCTTGATCATTTTTTATGTTGTATCATGTGTATATTTTTAGTCCAAGATAGACTTTAGGTGATTAGACTTAAGCACTATCGACCATCTGATGAATAATAATTAAAATTTATCGGTTCATGATTTTCATTTATTCATGAAATGATGCCGAATTATTCATCAACTTCAACGCTATAAAAATAACACGCTATCTGCTGAAAGCAGTTGAATATATTGTGGCGTTCCTGTTTATTTTTGATATGTCATTTTAGATCCACACATAATCGCATGCGCAATCAGCGCGACCATCAAAAAAATCATGATTTCCTCTAGATTTTAAGGATTCGCAGATGCAGAGAATGTTTAGATATAAAAAATGTTCAGCCCTTTGGAAAGAGCTGAACATAGATATTTAAAAGGTGTCGGATGAGTTATTGGCGAATTTGACCATCACCAAACACAATCCATTTTTGTGAAGTCAGGCCTTCTAAGCCGACTGGCCCACGGGCATGGATTTTATCAGTTGAGATACCAATTTCTGCACCTAAGCCATATTCAAAACCATCGGCAAAACGGGTCGAGGCATTGATCATGACAGAACTCGAATCAACAGCGGCCAAGAACTCGCGAGCTAGGGAGTAGTTTTCTGTAATGATCGAATCGGTATGATGCGAGCCATATTTATTGATATGCTCAATCGCCTCTTCCATACCAGACACCACCTTCACTGCCAAAATTGGACCGAGGTATTCCGTGTACCAATCTTCTTCTGTCGCCGTTTTGACTGTCGCACCTAAAATGCGCTGAGTTTCAGCACAGCCGCGTAACTCCACTTGTTTTTCAGTGTAGAGCTCAGCGACACGCGGTAAAAACTCATCTGCGACTTTTTCATCGACCAGCAAAGTTTCCATTGCATTACATACGCCATAACGGTGAGTTTTTGCATTGAGCGCAATCGGTAGGGCTTTTTGTAGGTCAGCTTGCGCTTCAACATAAACGTGACAGTTCCCATCCAAGTGTTTAATCACAGGGACACGGGCTTCATTACTGATACGTTCAATCAGGCCTTTGCCTCCACGTGGAACAATTACATCGACAAATTCAGTGAGTGTAATCAGTTGCCCCACGGCTGCACGGTCTGCGGTGTTAATGACTTGAACCGCATGTTCAGGTAAACCCGCCAGTTTTAAACCGCGTTGAATAGCTTCAGCAATGGCTTTATTGGACTCGAGTGCTTCAGAACCACCACGTAAAATAATAGCATTACCCGATTTAAGTGCTAAAGACGCGGCTTCTAAGGTCACATTTGGGCGAGACTCGTAAATCATGCCAACCACGCCTAAAGGAACGCGCATCTTACCGAGCTGGATTCCTGACGGACGATAGGCCATGTCGGTGATTTCACCAACAGGATCTTTGAGGCCAATCACATCTTTTAAGCCTTGCAACATGCCTTTAAAGCGTGCGGGAGACAGTTCTAAGCGATCAAGTAAAGCACTGTCTAAGTTATTGCTGTGCGCTTTGTTCATATCTGCTTGGTTCGCCGCTAAAATAGTGGGCTCACTGTTGACTAAAGCAGTATAAATAGCTGACAACGCATTGTTTTTAGTTTCGGTAGAGGCACGCGCCAAAATACGAGAAGCTTGACGTGCTTGCTGTCCTACCGTTTGCATATATTGTTCAATCGACTCTTGCATAGCGGTTTGATCACTTAGAAATTTCACAGAAGATAGTAACAGCCTAACACTCGACCGCATAGTCTCTACATGAAAAATCCAGCGTATAGGCGGACTTATACATATTTTGAAATTGTTTTTTATCTAAAACATGATGAGCGGTTACACAATCTGTTGCGTGTAAAACAGTGCTCTGTATAGAATGAATTTTAGGACATGAAGTCCTTGCATAATTATTACAACACTGAACACCCTGTTGTCGTTGACAGGCGTGATCGTGCATTTCTTGCAAAACAAAAAGTACAGGCAAGAGTAGAGGGAAGGAACATGAATTCTATGATTCAAAGGGATGCCGAGCTAGATGACGCGAATTTACGCTTAGGTTTTTTTGATGTTTACCATCGTAACAGCTTTAAAGAACCTGCACGAACCACATGGATTGAGGGCTGGAAAGTCGAATACATGGCGATTGCTCGGCCAGAGTCATTCCATCGCACGCCTATCGTGATTATTGGTGGGGCATTTCAAAACTTTAATTCCTACAAATACTGTGTTGAACAACTGCTCGATGCCGGTCCGATTGTCCTGATTGATTTGCCTTCAATGGGTGCCAATCAACAAATTCGTAATATCGATACGGGCTTGTCTGCAGGAACATTAGAACTGGGTGATCTCGCGAAAATGCTCGGTGTTTGGTTAGACATTGAAGGATTAGACAAAGTTTCAGTGATGGGCATGTCACTGGGCTCAGTGGTGGCGTCTTGTCTAGCCAATCAACGACCAGAGCTGATTGACCGTATGATTTTAATGGGTGTGATGCAAAAGACCCGTAAAAGCTGGCGGATGTTGCTGGAGGAATCGTTACATTTAATGCGTGAACAACGCATGGATGAGTTTGGTCAGGCCGTGATTTTGTATTTGGTCAATCATGCCAAAATGGATAAAACCAAAATGTCACCCACAGCCAAACGTTTGTTCTTCAGACAGATGGCGGAGTTTACCGTAACAGAACAAGAGCGCTATGAAATCAACTGTAATCGTTTGCTTCGCCTCACCGATGTGCCGATTCCACAGTGTAAAGTCTTGGTGGCCTGTGGCCAATATGACAGTTTTACTTTGCCACATGAAAATGCCAACTTTGCTTTACAATGTCCTGACATGGAATATGCGCAAATTGCCAATGCAGACCATGTGCCACAGCTACAACGCCGTAAAGAAACCATGCATTTGTTTGCGACGTTTCTGAAGGACGAGTCCATTCAACACTTAGACGGGATTATCCCCTTTAGTCGAGCACAAATGTTGGAAATGGAGCGCCGTGGTGAAGAGCGGGTTCAGATTCAACACCCTGAAACCTTTTTAAGCTATCGCCATTCGGATTTGGTGATTGCGACAGAAGTGATGGATTTGAACTACTTTGGGGTGCTTTTACGTTTTGAGTCAGACTTGGCTGCTGTGGCGGCTAAATATCCGCGTGATTTAGCTTTGCACTTGAGCGATGACGAAGGCGAGTTTCAGATTGAATGTTTAATTTTTGCCGAAGATGGACCGCACCTTCGTGCCTTATTTAAACATGGCAGTTTTGAACTCGCGGAGCGACTGCTTCGCTTTGTGGGGCGTCAGAAACAAGAACAGACGTTGCTCGAAGCCGTGAGTTAAGTGAAAGTCAAAAATAAAAAAACAGCGTGTCATCGCTGTTTTTTTATGGGGACTAAGTTTATTGCTCGGGTTGATTGGGCTTTTGCCATTGGCTATGTATTAACCAGACCAAGTCGCCTAAGTGATCCTGCTGATCTAAGTTTGAAGTGTCAGACTGAGTGCTATTGAAAGCTAAAGTGGGTTGGTGAACGGTAACAGTGTGGAAGCCTACTTGTTTGAAAAACTGAGCCGCTTCAGGCGGACTGACAAAGTGAAAGCCAAAGGCGCTACGAGACATCCATTTTAAAAGCTTGCTACTGCTCCAGATAAAATTAGCCAGCTTATTTTTCACAGGTTCAGGGTAGAGGTCAGTCAGATAATATAACTGATCAAACTGCTGTCCGTATTGGACAATGCCTTGTAACAGTTGAGCGAGCATGTTTTTGCTAAAGTAGTTGATCAGACCTTCACTCACCACCACCAAAGGGCGGTTTGGGTCAAACACCTCAAAGGCACGGGCAAAATCTGCGCTAAATAAGTCGGCGGAGAGAACCGTTGGACTGGTCTGATCGATCTGTTCTAAGGCCTGAGTTTTCATTTGTGCCATGTCTGGTAAGTCGAGTTCACGATAGTCAATCTCAGGATACTGTTGGCGAAAGCTCCAGCCACGTGGCGACAAGCCACTGGCAATTTCTAAAACTTGTAAGTTTGGGTATTGTTGGATCAGCGCGCTGAGGTGGTCATCAATCATTTGATGACGCTGTTTTAAGGTGGTGCGCATACTGCCACCGACATGTTTCTCAGCCCAGCTTTCGAGTGGATGCACCAGTTTGGCCAGTAACTTCCCTTTGCGGGTGGCAAATACAGGATGTGAGATGCCCATGCTATACCAAATATAGCCTGTATAGTGTGCAGTAAAAGAGATGTGGCGATGAGCCGATAAAGCATCTGTCATGGTATCCGTACCTGATATTTTGTTGTTTTAGCGTTGTTGTTTGGGCAATGCAGAGCAAGCCTGTTGATTTATTTTGAGTTTATCATAATGAAAAAAGGACATCTTGTGATGTCCCTTTGTCCGAAATGTCGCGGTTGAAATGGTCAAAGATGAAGTACTTAACTTAATCTAAATAGTTCCACTTGGTCGCGTACTTTGGCCCAATCTTCACCTAAATGCAGCGTCGATTGGACGTTGACGTTTGGAATCTGACCACGCATGCGTTCTAAGCGAGTTTGGTTTGGCAGAGCCAGTTGGTTAATCCCCTCCAAAGCCACGCATGCAGCTGCTCGGTCATTACACACCAGTCCCATGTCACAGCCTGCATGGAGTGCGGCTTGAATGCGTGCATCTGCACCGCCTGCAACACATGCAGCTTGCATGCTTAAATCATCTGAGAATAAAACACCATCAAAGCCCAGTTGCTGACGTAGAATGGTTTGAATCCAATACGGTGAAAAACCTGCTGGGTTTGGATCGACTTGGTTATAAATCACATGCGCAGGCATGAGTGCATCCAACTGTGGCATCAGTTTGATAAAAGTCTGCATATCTTTGGCATAAATTTCATCATACGTGCGTGAGTCGATGGCTGCTGCGACATGCGAGTCTGCTTTGACTGAACCATGGCCTGGAAAATGTTTGCCTGTCGATGCCATGCCTGCAGCCTTCATCCCTTTTAGGAACGCACTGGCCAGCGGTACGATGTCTTGAATATTTTTGGCAAAGCCACGGTCACCAATCACATCACTGATGTCATTTAAATCGAGTACAGGGGCAAAGCTAAAGTCGATACCGACGGCAAGCACTTCTGTCGCCATCAACCAGCCAGATTGTTCTGCCAAGCTTAAAGCTTTTTCAGGTTCGCTTAAGAATAGCTCGCCAAACTTACCCATTGCTGGAAGTAGGCTAAAGCCCTGTTTTAAGCGTTGCACACGTCCACCTTCTTGATCGACAGCAATCAAAATATCAGGACGAATTCGGCGCATATGGTCGGTGAGAGCGCGAACTTGTGCAGGAGATTCAATATTTCGTCCAAATAAAATCATGCCACCGACTTGCGGTGCTTGTAATAGTGCAATATCTTCTTGAGTAAGTTCTGTGCCTGCGATGTCGAGCATCAATGCGCCAATCATATTGGGTGTCCGTATTTGATTTTTTGGTCAGTGACTGTTTTGGCTCTGAAATGAGAGCGAAACAGGTCGTCGAAAACAATACCCGAATTTTGCAATGATTTGCTACATTTTGTCAGCACAGATTATGATAAAACTACACGACATAAACAGATTAAGTTGTTTAAGATTTTGAATATTCTCAATTCATGTCGAAAAATGACATTGTAATTTTGGTCAAAAACCAAGGAACTAAGAATTATTTATGAAACTTCAAACCATTGCTTGTGCGGTTGCAATTGCAACGGGTGGATTCTTTTTCACTCATGCCATTAATGAAGCCATTGCAGCGACTGAAACTACCGCTGTAACCAAACAAGCTATTGTTCCGTCGCAGGAGCAGGCTTTGGTGTCTCGTCAACTGGCGACCTTGGTTGACCGTCAACATTATCTCAATCAACGTTTAGATGCGAAAACATCGGCGCGTATTCTCGATTTCTATCTGGACAGTTTAGATCCAGACCATTCGCTGTTTCTTGCCTCTGAAGTAGAGAGTTATAAGCGTAAATATGGCTCAAACTTAGGTGCGGCTTTAAAAGCAGGTGACTTAAGTGGACCGTATGCGATTCATGCACAGTATCGAGATCGTTTGACCCAGTTTTATACCTATATGCTGGATGAGCTGAAAAAGCCGCAGAATTTAAAACAAGCCAACGTTTATATCGAAACGGATCGTGAAAAGGCACCGTATTTTGCCAATGAAGCGGCGCAACGTCAGCATTGGAACAAAATGTTGGTTTCGCAGCTGATTAATTTGACCATCAGCAAAGAAGAAGAGCTGGCGAAGCAAAAAGCGCTTAAAGCCAACCCAGAGTTGGCCAATGGACAAGATCTCACTAGCTCGGAAGATTTAACCCCAGTACAAACCTTAACCAAGCGTTATATGCGCCAGTTAGAACGTATTTCACGGGTGAAAAGCGATGATGTGTTAGACAAAACACTCAATGCAATGACGCTTACCTATGATCCGCACAGTAACTATTTCCCACCTGTCGATGCAATGGAGTTGAACCGCCAGACGACTTTGCAGCTTGAAGGGATTGGGGTGTCGATTCGACCTGAACGGGGTAATGAAGACTACACCAAAATCGAAACCATTGTGGAAGGAGGTCCTGCGAGCAAGTCTGGACAGGTGAAGTCGGGTGACCGCATCATTGGTGTGGCACAAGATGGCGAAAAAATGGTGGATGTCATCGGTTGGCCGAGCAATGAAATTGTGGGCTTGATCCGTGGTAAACGTGGTACCAAAGTCACCATACGTTTACTCGGCTCGGGTGCGTCGATGAGCCAAGCGCGTAATGTGACCATTACTCGTGACGTCATTCAAGAAGAAGATGCAGGAGTACGTTCACGTACCGTGAATGTAACGCGTGATGGGCAACAGTACACCTTTGGTGTGATTGAAATTCCGTCTTTTTATTTGAACTATCGTGCACGTCGTGCGGGCACAGAATATCGTTCTGTATCTGAAGATACTAACAATGCACTCAAAACTTTAGCGGCCAAGAATGTCTCAGGGATTATTATCGACTTACGTAACAACCCAGGGGGCTCACTTGAAGAAGTGGCGCGTATGCTTGGACAGGTGATTAAGTCAGGTCCAGTGGTGCAAATTCGAGATGGTAACGGCAATGTCAGCGTTTTCGAAGACGATGACAATGGTGCGCAAACCTATGCAGGGCCATTGGCAGTGATGGTGAATTTAGCATCTGCGTCTGCAAGCGAAATTTATTCTGCTGCGATTCAAGACTATGAACGTGGCATTGTGATTGGTAGTACCACTACAGGTAAAGGAACGGCACAAGTTCAGCTCGATAACTTGGCGCATGGTCAAGCGACACTAACGCAACGTAAGTTTTACCGTGTAACGGGCGGCAGTACGCAAAACAAAGGCGTAATTCCAGACGTGAAATTGGTAGATATTTATAATGAAGAATTTGGTGAGCGTAAAGCGAAAAATGCGCTTGAGTGGGACACCATTCCAACTGCACCGTTTAAACGAGAAGGCAGCATTGCACCGTATGTAAAACGTTTAGGTGAGCTGTCGCAAGCACGCGTTAAAGTCGACCCGCAGTTTAACTATCTTGAACAGCGTAAAGAAATCTCGAAAAAGACCGAAGATCAAAAACGTGTGGTTTTAGATATTGATCAACGTAAAGCTGAATTGTTGGCACTGGAAAAACAGACTTTAGACTCGGAAAACAAGCGCCGTCAGATTGCAGGACAAAAGCCTTATGCAAACTGGGAAAGCTATCAAGCTTCTATGGAAGCTTTGGTTGAAGCACGCGCTAAAATGAAAGCGAATCAACGTCCTGCATTGCCTGAAGAGGAAGCATTTGTGACTGAATCTGCAAATGTCTTATTAGATTATGCCAAGTTGCAAAAAGGCACTGCAAAATAGTTTAATCTCTGACGCAATGTATTAAAAAGCCAGTTTCGACTGGCTTTTTATTTAAATTGTGATTCAAAACACAAATGCGGGTTTGGCGGGTTACCAAACCGATCTTCAAGGTAAAATAAATCTATAAATTCTAATAAGATTTCTATGTTTTTTTCTTGACCTGAACCTGTTTGTATAAGATTCTTAATCGGGTAGCAATGCTTTTCGCCTTTGATAAAAAGGATATATAAATGAAGAAAAAGAGAAATTAATACGGACATTTTATATGATGCATGTGCATTACGATTTTAGTTTGGTATTAGGTTCAATTGTTGTGGCATTGTTGGCGTGTTTTTTTGCAGTGTCGACCGAACGCTTATTATTTCGTACTTGGCGTAAAAAATTTCAAACAGTGCTCATTTTACTCAGTAGTTTTTTCTTAGGCTGTGCCATTTGGGCCATGCATTTTGTGGGTATGTTGGCTTGTGATTTGCCGACGCATAGTTATTTTGACCCTGCACTCACAATTCTTTCTTTTTTTATTGCTTTTATTGCATCTGTTTTTTCAATTTGGTTGACCACGCGTCAGACCTTACCTTTTTTAAGATTGGTTTTGGGGTCGGTATTGATGGGGCTTGGTATTTCGGGCATGCATTATACTGGCATGATGGGGCTGATTATTGAGGGCTATCAGAGTGTTTACGATCCTTTATTAACAGTTTTTTCTATTTTACTTGCCATTAGTGGCTCGGGTTTAACCTTTTGGCTGATCTTTAAATATAAAAGTGCAGTCAGTAAGAAACTGTTGTACCAATGGTATGTTGCAGGGATGATGGCCTTGACCATCGTGAGTATGCATTATACCGGTATGCTAGCAGTCTCGTTCTATCCAACCCATAGTGACAAGCTGGTGATGCCCCTTGAAGCAGGTCAAAGCATTGTTTTATTTGTTGTTATCTTTATTACCTGTTTGATTTTGGTGGCGGCATTTGTTGTTGCGGTGTTGGAGCAGCGTTTAGAAGAGCGCAATATTCAACTTTCTCTGGCCAATAAAGAGTTGGCAAATCAGGCGGTACAGGATAATTTAACCAAGCTGCCCAATCGATTGTATTTGGCGGAATATGCCCATTTTTTGTTTACAGATCAACGCTTCCGCAATGAAAGCATTGCCTTTTTATATATCGACTTAGACCGTTTTAAAGCCGTAAATGATGTCTTTGGGCATCATGTTGGGGATCAATTATTGGTTCAACTAACCACTCGGATTCATCGCCACTTAAGTAAAAATGAAAAAATTCTCAGAATTGGTGGGGACGAGTTTCTGATGGTGCTGGAACAGGCGACGCCTGAGCAAGCGTGCCAAATGGCGGAGCACGTGCTGGAGTTGATTCAAGATAGCTTTTTGATTGCGGGTAAAGAAATTAATGTGTCTGCGAGTATTGGTATTGCGATGTATCCTGAACATGGTAGTAATTTGCAGGATTTACTGATTAATGCCGATGCAGCGATGCTGACCTCAAAATATCAGGGAAGAAATACCTATTCTATTTTTAACTACAGTTTTGACCAACAAGAAGCGAAAAGCCAAACTAAGCTAATCAATGACTTATATAAAGCCGTAGAAGAACAACAGTTTGTTTTGTATTACCAGCCTAAATTTACCATCCAAGATCAACGGATTTGTGGAGTCGAGGCGTTGATTCGCTGGAAGCATCCGACTTTAGGCTTGCTGACCCCCAATATGTTTATTAAAGGCGCAGAGAAAACGGGGCTGATCATCCAAATGGGGTATTGGGCTTTGGAGCAAGCATGTAAACAACTGCAAATCTGGGAACGAGAGAAAATTGAACTGTATCCAATTGCTGTGAATTTATCGGCGGTGCAGTTTGAGCATAAGCATTTATTTAATAATCTTGAGCATCTTTTTGATAAATACAAGGTCAACCCAAATCATCTAATCATTGAAATCACTGAAAGTACGGCCATGCACCATATCGAAGGCAGCATTCGTACCTTACAGCGGTTACGTGAAATGGGGATTCGTTTGGCGATTGATGACTTTGGGACAGGACATTCCAGCTTTTTATATTTAAAAAATCTTCCAGTTGATGAGTTAAAGATTGATCGAGGTTTTATTCATGAACTGACCGTTGGTTCAAAAGATGAAATGATCTTAGAAAGTATTGTTCATCTGGCGATTCGTTTGGGTTTAGTCGTGACAGCAGAAGGTGTAGAAAGTCCTCTGCAAATGGAAATTTTATCACGGTTAGGCTGTCAGCAATTACAAGGCTATTTGTTGGGTATGCCTATGGATGTTAAGCGCTTGGAAGAGTTTGAGTACACATCGTCAACTTATTTCAATTAAGCGATATCTACAATTTGTACCGATGGCTGGTCGCTTTTATGGTGATGTATTTCAGTTGAGAGTCTAATAAAAAATAAGCAGTGTTCGCAAAAATCTCTATCTAGTGATATCGGCTTTTTATGTATTCTTTAGAACCTATTGGTTTTAGTGTCCTGCTGTCCCGTATACCAAATTGTTCAATAAAATCAATTCAATCAGCCCAAAATATTGGGAGCAATTTGGAATTAAATAATTATGGTTAGAGTAGTGACTAAGATTGGTGATGTTTTTTCTGTAGAATTGGATAATGAGGGAAAAAAATATTTCCAGCTTATTGCTTTTGATTTAACACAATTAAATAGTGATGTGATCAGAGCATTTAAAAAAGTGTACCCGATCCATGCAACTCCTACGTTATTGGATATCGTTAATGATGATGTCGATTTTTATGCGCATTGCGTCACTAAGTTTGGCATAAAAATGAATCTTTGGGAGAAAGTTGGAAACATATCTGATGTGGGTGGAACTTCTACAATATTATTCAGAGACACAGATGATTATGGTGTTATGGTAGGGGAAGAACCAATAAAAATTTCTCACAATTGGTTTGTATGGCACATTAATGACGATGAATTTACTTATGTTGGAAATCTAGAGGGAGAAAACCGTAAAGCAGAAATAGGTGTGGTTATGCCCCCTTTGGCTATAGTAGAACGTATAAAAACAGGGAAATATAGTTTCGTATATCCAGAGTTTGAGTGAAATTTATAAAATGACCTCAGATTAGGCTTAAACAAGATAAAATAATGCCTGATGTATGGGTAACGGAAGTTTTGCTTCGAGTTGTCATTGGGTACAGCGTGATTAAGTGTAAGTTCAGATCGGATCAAACAATGTTTCTGTACATCTAAGTTATAGCTGATAGGACTATAGCGTTTCTATTCTTACCCGCTACCAGAGCTAAAAAGCATTCAAATGGACGACGAATGCGATGTACTAAGCTGATGGGTTAAGGGAAAATTATCAAAAAATCTCATTCATAAATCTGCTACAATTGCGCCAATTTTAAGTTATCACTTTACGGGTTGGATACACATCCATAAGTTGTGTACAACACCGTGTACCTATTGAAGATTTCTCTTATGTTTAAAGATCAATTGGCGAAAGAAGTCGCGGCTCGTAGGACTTTTGCGATTATTTCCCACCCCGATGCTGGTAAAACCACCATGACAGAAAAATTGCTGTTGTGGGGACAAGCTATTCAGATTGCTGGTATGGTGAAAAGCCGTAAATCGGACCGTGCAGCCACTTCGGACTGGATGGAAATGGAAAAAGAACGTGGTATTTCGATCACCACCTCTGTGATGCAGTTTCCATTTAAAGACAAGATGATCAACCTACTCGATACGCCGGGACACGAAGACTTCTCTGAAGATACGTATCGTACCTTAACGGCGGTCGATTCAGCTTTGATGGTAATCGATGGTGCAAAAGGTGTCGAAGATCGTACTGTGAAACTTATGGAAGTGTGTCGTATGCGTGACACACCAATCATTTCATTTGTGAACAAAATGGACCGTGAAATCCGTGAGCCTTTAGAGCTGTTGGATGAAATTGAAAACGTTCTCAAAATCAAATGTGTGCCGATCACTTGGCCGCTTGGTACAGGTCGTGACTTCGCTGGGGTCTTTAACCTGATCGAAGAGAAGTTTTATGTGTATAAAGCAGGTTTTGGTTCAACCATTACCGAAATCGAAGTCCGTGATGGTTATGACTATCCAGACTTACGTGAAAAAGTCGGTGAGTTGGCTTGGGCGGCATTTGAAGAGTCTCTAGAGTTGGTGCAAATGGCCAATGAGCCTTTAGACCACACAGAGTTCCTTGCGGGTCGTCAAACGCCTGTATTGTTTGGTACAGCATTAGGTAACTTTGGTGTAGACCATGTGTTAGATGCATTTAGCAACTATGCGCCTGAACCTAAAGCGCACCCAACAGAAAATCGTTTGGTTGAAGCAACTGAAGAGGGTTTTACTGGCTTTGTCTTTAAAATTCAAGCCAATATGGACCCGAAACACCGTGACCGTATTGCCTTTATGCGTATTTGTTCAGGCAAATATGAAAAAGGTTTGAAAATGAAGCATGTGCGTCTGGATAAAGATGTGCGTATTAGTGATGCTTTGACTTTCTTAGCTGGTGATCGTCAGCACTTAGAAGAAGCATGGCCGGGCGACATTATTGGTTTACATAACCACGGTACGATTCAAATTGGCGATACTTTTACATCAGGTGAAAAATTACAATTTACGGGTATTCCGCACTTCGCTCCTGAAATGTTCCGCCGTGTACGTTTGAAAGATCCATTGAAGTCGAAGCAGTTACAAAAAGGCTTAAAAGAACTTTCAGAAGAAGGTGCAACACAGGTCTTCATGCCGCAAAATAGCAATGACTTGATTGTCGGTGCGGTAGGTGTGCTTCAGTTTGAAGTGGTGGCATACCGTTTGAAAGAAGAATACAAAGTCGACTGCGTCTACGAGCCTGTAAGCATTAACACTGTGCGCTGGGTGTCATGTGATGATGACAAAAAATTCAATGAATTTAAGAAAAAAGCACATGATCAATTATCGGTAGATGGTGGTGGTCACTTGACCTACTTGGCACCGAGTCGTGTGAACTTACAACTGATGCAAGAGCGCTATCCAGACATCGTGTTCCGCAATACCCGCGAACACTAATCGGGATGTTAAAAAATAAAACAGCTTCTTCGTGAAGCTGTTTTATTATGCAAGATACTTTAATTTTAATCATGAATTTCATGGAAGATGCATGCTGCAGAAACAGGCTATTTATACAATATTGGTGAGTTTGACTGTCTTATTGACAGCATGTGACTCCTCTAAACAATCTGAAATAGATGCAGATGCCAAAAGCTCGGTATTAAAAACAGAGCAGGCTGAAGTTTTACCATATTTAAATATTCAGCAACAAACGGCTGATATTGCACAGCCATTTTGTGAAACCAAGAATTGTATTGAATTAGAACTGCAAAGTTTAACAACGGCAGATCCGTGGTTAAACCAATGGATTGCCAAAAGTCAGGCCCGAGTGATTCAAGATCAAATTGGCTTAAAACAAGACATGAGCTTACAGCAAGCTATTAATGCCTATGTGAAAAAGTCGGATACATGGCAAGCCGAATTCAAGGGTAACAAGGCTTATAGCTTGGCGATGTATACGCGTATACCGTATCAGCGCAATCAGTTTGTGCTCATGCAAATTGGGGTTGATACCAATCAAGAGAATGTAAATGTTAAGGAACGTTATTATTTCTTTGTTGCAGATCGTAAAAATCAAAAAGCGGTGGCATTATTAGATTTAATTCACCCGAAACAGCAACTGGCGATGAATGTGTTGGTGCAAAAAGCGTATCAAGACTGGTTGAAGAAACAAGAACCTGAAGTGAGAAAATCTGCACCAGTGAAGTTGTACTGGGGGCAAGCAGATTGGTTTTTTGACCAAGAGGGCATTGGTTTACATTATCGGACTCATGAGATTGTAAAAGATGGGACCCAGCTTGATATTTATTTGACGAAAGCACAAACTCAACAGGTATTAAAAGCCGATGTCTATACCCAGTTGTTTTAGTGCATTGGCCAAAGCAAGAGCTGGCTTCACAAGGTAATAGGTTATTTATGTTAAAAAGCAAAACAATATTTACAATCAGCGTACTTGCAGCTGCAATCAGTTTGACAGCCTGCCAACCAAAAGATAAAGAGCCTCAAACTCCTGCAACGCAAACCACAGCGGCTTCAGAGATAGAAACAGCCTTAAAGCTGGTCGGTGACACCGAAAAATTACAATTCGAATTACCTGAATGTGATGGCAATGCTTGCCCAGAATTAAACATTGATCGTTTGCAAAGTAATCAAGCATTTATTGATGATTTTATTGATCAACAAATTGTCAAAGATCTCTCGCAGATTATTGATATTTCGCCGATGCATAGCAGTTCTGATAGCACGGCATCAAGTGCGGTGGCGGCAAGTTCTGAGCCTGCGGTAGTAGGCCAAGTCCTCACGCCTAAACTGAAACTAGAGAAACAAGTTCAACCTTATTTGGCCGCTTTTCTGGGTTTAGATCAAGAGTTGAAAGCTTTAAGTTCGAACCATCAAATTAGTTTGATGATTAAACCGAAAATTCTAAATGCCAAAGATCCTTTGGCCACGGTGGTGTTGAACACCAGCAGCTACTTAGGCGGTGCACATGGTTCATCATCACAGCATTATTATAGTTTTGATTTAAAACAGCAGAAGCTAGTGAGCTTGGATGATCTATTGTTGCCGAATCAGAAGGCGGCGTTAAATAGAGTAGCGCATGAAGCCTTTCGTACTTGGGTCGTCGACTCTAAGTTAGCGACCAATGTCGATGAATATGAGCAAGCGTGGAAGTTTAGCTTGAGTAACAATTATTACTTGGGTACTGAAGGTCTGATTTTGCAATATGGCGAGTATGAAATTGGCCCTTATGTGGTGGGTTTACCACGCTTAACTATAGGTTATGATCAACTCCAGGAAATTTTAAAGCCTGAGTATTTACCCAAAGCCAAACAGAGCGCACAGGCTGCTTCAGAAGCCAAGAGTTAATCAAGCATGAGCTTGCCTCTGTTCGACACCCATACTCATTTTGATGTTGCCGATTTTGATACTGATCGGCAGCATTTGGCCGAGCAAGCAAAATGTGTTGGGGTAGAGGCCCTGGTCCTTATTGGTTTTCTTGAATCGCGATTTGATGCGTTGATTCAGACCCATCAGCAATTAAAAAGCTGGAAGAATGTTCCGTGCTCTTATCTTGCCCCAGGTTTACATCCGTTTTATATCGAACAGCATCAGACTGAACACTTACAACGTTTAGAGCAGGTCCTGCAGCAGCAGGACTGCGTAGCTGTGGGTGAAATTGGTTTAGATACTTTTTTAAAAGAACATAAACAGCCTGCACTTTTCGCCAAGCAGCAATCTTATTTTTCTGAACAACTGGAACTTGCCAAGCAATATCAAAAACCTGTGTTATTGCATATTCGCAAAGCACATGCAGAAAGCATTGCCCTTTTAAAAGCCCAAAAATTTAAATTCGGTGGTATCGCTCATGCCTTTAGTGGCGGGGTGGAAGAAGCCAAGGCCTTGGTCAAACTCGGTTTTAAAATTGGGGTGACAGGGCAAATCACTAATCCAAACGCCAAAAAATTGCATCAAGTGGTGCAAGCACTTGGTAGTGAACATTTGGTGATTGAAACGGACTGTCCTGATATGACGCCGTTGTGTTGTCAAACATCGACTGAGCACCGTACCCGCAATACGCCAGTGAATTTACCTTATGTTTTGGAGAGTCTCGCACAGACACTGGATCAGTCTGAGCGCTCGCTAGCAGCTCAACTCTGGCAAAACTCATTGGCTGCATTGCATTTAAAATTTTAGAAGAATAAGACAATAATCTCGATAAAAATAAGATAACCAAAAGGGAACACATTCTTTTCTAAACAGGCTTACATTAAAGAAAGAACATCATAATAAATAAATTCGCCAATACTGGGAGGGCAACCGAATGGCCAGATATAGCAAAATCAATAGTTTCAATGCAATACAAACACTCACGGTAGGTGAAAAATCCTATCAAATTTTTAACCTCCCTCAAGCCGCCCAAACATTGGGTAATATTGATCAATTACCCAAGTCTTTAAAGGTCTTACTCGAAAATTTACTCCGTTTTGAAGATCAAAAAAGTGTAAAAGTAGAGCATATTCAAGCCCTAGTCGATTGGCAAAAAAACAGAAGCTCTGATCAAGAAATTCAATATCGGCCTGCACGTGTGTTGATGCAGGATTTCACAGGGGTTCCTGCCGTGGTTGACTTGGCTGCAATGCGTGCGGCAATGGCACAAGCGGGTGGTGATCTGAATTTAATTAATCCTTTGTCCCCTGTCGATTTGGTGATTGATCATTCCGTGATGGTTGATCATTTTGCGGATAAAGATGCCTTTACTGAAAATGTCGAAATTGAAATGCAACGCAATGGTGAGCGTTATCAATTCCTACGCTGGGGACAATCGGCCTTTAATAACTTTAGCGTTGTCCCGCCCGGTACAGGAATTTGCCACCAAGTCAATTTAGAGTATCTGGCTCAAGCTGTATGGCTAGGGGAGGATGAGGGACAAATTTTTGCGTTCCCTGATACCTTGGTGGGAACAGATTCGCATACCACCATGATCAATGGCTTAGGCGTGCTTGGTTGGGGTGTTGGCGGGATTGAAGCTGAAGCGGCGATGCTCGGGCAGCCTGTATCCATGTTGATTCCTGAAGTCATTGGTTTCAAACTCACGGGAAAACTCAATGAAGGTATTACCGCAACGGATTTGGTTTTAACCATCACACAAATGCTACGCCAAAAAGGTGTGGTTGGTAAATTTGTCGAATTTTATGGTGATGGTTTGGCTGACTTGCCTTTGGCTGACCGCGCGACTATTGCCAATATGGCCCCTGAATATGGTGCAACCTGTGGTTTCTTCCCGATTGATGATGTGACCTTGGCCTATTTAGCGTTGACAGGTCGTGAGCAACAACGGATTGATTTGGTTGAAGCGTATAGTAAAGCGCAGGGCTTATGGCGAAATGCAGGTGATGAACCCGTTTTTACAGATACTTTGAGCTTGGACATGAGCACCGTGCAGGCCAGTTTGGCAGGCCCTAAACGTCCGCAAGATCGTGTCTTGCTAGCAGATGTACCTAAAACTTTTCATGATTTGATGGAACTAAATCTCAAGCTAGCCAAAGAAGCCAAAGAGCGTTTAGAAAATGAAGGCGGTGGCACAGCTGTTGAAGCTAAAAAAGCCAATCTACCGTATGAGGAGCCATCTTGTACCATTGATGGAAAATCTTATCCCTTGAACCATGGTGATGTGGTCATTTCGGCCATCACCTCATGCACCAATACGTCCAATCCCAGCGTGATGTTAGCCGCGGGACTCCTTGCCAAAAAAGCCATTGAAAAAGGCCTACAGCGTAAACCGTGGGTGAAAAGTTCGCTTGCGCCTGGTTCTAAAGTGGTGACCGACTATTTGGCTGCGGCTGGTTTAACACCGTATTTGGATGAATTGGGTTATAACTTGGTCGGTTATGGCTGTACTACGTGTATTGGGAACTCTGGACCACTGCCTGAACCGATTGAAGAAGCCATACAGTGCCATGATCTCAATGTCGCTTCAGTGCTTTCAGGCAACCGTAACTTTGAAGGGCGTGTGCATCCTCTGGTGAAAACCAACTGGTTGGCTTCGCCCCCCTTGGTGGTTGCTTATGGTTTGGCGGGCAATATCCGTACAGACCTGACCACGCAACCGATCGGCCTCGGGAAAGATGGGCAAGCAGTCTACTTGAAAGATATTTGGCCGAGTCAGGCTGAAATTGATCATGCGCTACAGAGTGTAAATACTGCGATGTTCCATAAAGAATACGCCGCAGTATTTGATGGCGATGTAGCATGGCAGGCGATTCAGATTCCTCAAAGTCAGACCTATGCTTGGCAAGAGAATTCAACCTATATTCGCCACCCGCCATTTTTTGAAGAGATAGGTCAGCCACCGAAACCGATTACCAATATTGAACAGGCACGTATTTTGGCTGTGCTTGGAGACTCGGTCACCACCGATCATATTTCCCCGGCAGGTAATATCAAGAAAGACAGCCCCGCAGGACGCTATTTGCAAGAACAGGGGGTTGAACCCAAAGACTTCAACTCTTACGGGTCTCGACGTGGGAACCATGAAGTGATGATGCGAGGCACTTTTGCCAATATCCGCATTAAGAATGAAATGCTCGGTGGTGAAGAAGGTGGAAACACGATCTATATTCCAACAGGAGAAACCTTGCCGATTTATGATGCTTCTATGCTTTATCAGCAGCAACATACGCCGTTAATCATTATTGCTGGGAAAGAGTATGGTACAGGCTCATCACGCGACTGGGCTGCCAAAGGTACGAACTTATTGGGGGTTAAAGCGGTGATTGCTGAAAGTTTTGAACGAATTCACCGTTCGAATTTGGTTGGTATGGGAGTATTGCCATTGCAATTTATTGATGGACAAACGCGCCAATCCTTAAATTTGACAGGTCGTGAAGTGCTTTCGATTCATGGACTGTCGGATGATATTCAGCCGCATCAAACCTTGGGAATTCAAGTGTTTCGAGAAGATGGTAGCCAAGACCAATTTACAGTGTTGTGCCGTATTGATACCTTGAATGAGGTGGAATACTTTAAAGCTGGCGGCATTTTGCATTATGTACTGCGTAATTTAATTGCAGCCTAATCTCAATGGAATAAAGCCCTGTCAGTAGCAGGGCTTTATTGTTTGTAGCAATACATTCAATCCAAGGTCGTATTCAGGTAAAATGAACACGATTTTACCGATATAGATGTACGCATGACTGATCTGCAACATGATGAATATGACCGCCGTTTTGCTGGGGTAGCCAAAATTTATGGAGACGAGGCCTTTTCATATTATGAAAAAAGTCATGTGATGGTGATCGGAATTGGTGGTGTAGGTTCGTGGGCAGTCGAGGCTTTAGCGCGTACAGGCGTTGGCGAATTAACACTGGTTGATATGGACTCAATTGCGGCTTCGAATGTTAACCGTCAACTGCCAGCCATGAGCTCGACCTTGGGCCATGAAAAAATTGAAGTGATGGCTGAGCGTTGTCGATCCATCAATCCACGAATCAAAATCAATTTGATCGATGACTATTTGACCCCAGAAAACGTCAAAGAAATTTTAGAACATCGACCAGACTTAATTTTAGATTGTATTGATGACGTCAAAGCTAAATTAGCACTGATGTTGCACTGTCGTTTTAATAAAATTCCATTGATTGTTTCAGGGGGAGCGGGTGGTAAGCTCGACCCATTGAAAATCCGAGTGGCTGATTTGTCTAAAACCGAACAAGATCCAATGTTGGCAAAGCTTCGAACCCAGTTGCGTGGCATGGGGATTTGTAAAAAACCAAAAGAAAAGTTCGGCATTAGCTGTGTGTATTCGATTGATAATCCATTTTCCAGTGCAGATGTGTGTCCAAGTGCAGGCCTACGCTGTGGTGGCTATGGTTCTGCGGTGGTGGTGACTTCAAGCTTTGCGATGGTGGCAGTGGCGGAAGTGCTGAAAAAATTAGATGGAATGAAAGCGAAACAATAAGACTGTTTTAGGTTTAATTGGACTGTATACATCGATATATTGATACAGTCCATAGACCACAAAAAATATTGAAATCAATAGAAAAAAGAGAAAAGAAAAATGAGCTTTTTAAAAAAATTATGGGGTTCTCAAAAACAAAAAACGCCTGCAAATGAAAATGCATATACTGCATTTTGGCAATGGTTTCAGCAGCATCAACAGCATTTTCACCACATTGTGGATCAAGGCAGTAAAACTGAAATCGAGCGCGATTTCTTTGATCGATTGACGCCTGAACTGGAAAAAGTCCATAGCGGCATCTTTTTTCTGACGGGCATGTTAACTCCACAAACAGCTGAATTAATTCTTACCCCCGATGGCATCATTCCAAATATTGTCTTTGTGGAAGAGCTGATTGCGACTGCACCTGAGATTGCAGGGTGGAAGTTTACTGCGCTTAAACCTGAAAGCGATATTCATCAAGTCGGGATTAATATGCATGGTTATGAGTTTAGTCAGGAGACTTTATCTTTTTATTTTAACCAGCAAGCTGAATACCCCGATGAGATAGATCTGGTTGTAGTACATGATGAATATAATGCAGCTGAAAACGATGCATTTTTACAGGCTGTGTATATTTTTCTCGACAACTATCTGGGCGAGTACGATGCGGTCACTAAATTGGACAATGTTTCTGTGCAGTCTAAGCAAGGTGCTGAAAAAGAATTGTTACCGATTAACTTGCTCAAAAACATTTTAATTTTAAAAAGTAGTGAAATTTCAAGATTAGACAAAATTACCCGTTCAAATACGGATGCCGATGAATTTGTTAGCTTGGAAGGTGAAACTAATGAAGGTCTACCGTTGCTGGAGACTTTAAATCGTACACTTTTAACATGGGATCAAAAAGCCTCACATCCGTGGATGATGCTGATAGAAATCTCCTATGATGGTCAGCATTCAAATGGTATGCCTGCGTCTACAGATTATGAACTACTGAATTTGATAGAAGATGTATTATTACAAGAGTTGAAAGATGTGGATGGCTATTTAAATATTGGTCGTGAAACGGGTAATCACTTAAGAACCATATATTTTGCCTGTAAAGAGTTTAGAAAACCATCCAAAGTCGTTGATCAAGTGATTGAAAAATATAAAGACAACTTTGAAATAGAGGTCAGTTTGTTTAAAGACAAATACTGGCGTGCTCTGAGTAAATTTACCGGTTAAGCTCTTATATAAAAGAAGAGTTCGCCTGAAGCACTTTTAAAATATAAAGGGATAACGCAACTCCATGACTCATCTTTCAGGGCATTCCAAACTTGATTTTAAAAGAGTGGCTTTAGGGATCATTTTGAGTTGCGGGGTTGCATATGCTATTTATTCAACCGTTCGTCATTTTTATGTTTTAAATCAGATCAATGAAGCCAAAGAAAGGATGAGTGATATACAGTCATTATTGGTTTGGTCAATGCATCAGCATCATGATGATGTAACGCAGGCTTGTCATTTTAAAAATATACAACAGATTGCGCAATCCGTAGAATTTCAAAATATGAATCGTATTTTAAAATTACAGGATCAAATTCGTCAGCAAAGTCAATTTGTTGAACAGATCAAAGTAAATGCCACACCTGATTTACATGGTTGTGTAACTACGGCTTATTTTAGAAAAGAGCCAATTGTTAGTGAGTATCTTTCAGGAAAATATATTTCCTATTATTATGATTTTAAAACTGAAAAAATAAAATGTGTCACCAATATACAAAAGCGTGCTTTAGCGAAAGCGTGCACTCGGCTATAACGGTGAAATATAAAAAAGCGAAGCAGATGCTTCGCTTTTTTATGTTAGATCAACGTTCTAAATTACTGGGCTAGAGTGTGTTCTTTTAAATAATCTTCGGTGCGTTGCATTGCATCTTTAATGTTAAGAATTGCATTTTCAACATCGGCAAAAGTCTTGGCATTACCACCACTTAAAGCCTGACGCCACTTGCGAGCGCCCGGAAGGTTTTGGAATAGCCCAAGAATATGGCGCGTGATAATCGACAAAGGCGCACCTTCTTGCATACGCTTTGCAATATAAGGCAGCATTTGGTCGATAATTTCAAAACGATCAGGTAGATCCAAATTCCATAATTGACCAATCTCAGCCAAAAGATAGGGATTATGATAGGCCTCACGACCAATCATCACACCATCAACATGTTTGAGATGTTCTTGTGTTTCAGCAAAGGTTTTGATCCCGCCATTAATTTCAATCAATAGATTTGGACGTTCTTGCTTTAAACGATAGACATCTTCATAACGTAGTGGGGGAATGTCACGGTTTTCTTTCGGAGAAAGCCCCTGAAGCAAGGCAATACGTGCGTGTACGATAAAATTATCGCAGCCCGTTTTCGCGACTGTATCGACAAAATGTAGCATTTCTTCATAAGAATGCATGTCATCAATCCCGATACGGTGCTTTACCGTGACTGGAATCTCCACGGCATTTTGCATTTCAGCAATACATTCAGCGACAAGGTCAGGTTCTGCCATGAGACAGGCCCCGATTTTATTATTTTGTACACGGTCGCTTGGACAGCCGACATTTAAATTGACTTCATCATAACCCCAGTCTTGTGCCATTTTGGTACAAGTGGCTAAGTCTTTAGGATTTGAGCCACCGAGTTGTAGCACAATCGGGTGTTCTTCATTGTTATAGTCGAGATGACGATTTGCACCGCCAAACAGAATCGCGCCAGTGGTCACCATTTCGGTATAAAGGATGACATTCGGGTTAAATAAGCGGGCAAAGAAACGATAATCTTTGGTCGTCCAATCCATCATCGGTGCAACACTGATTCGAGGATTCTGTGTGTTGCTTGGTTTTGATAAAATACTCATTGAAAATCAACCTATTGAATCAGTGTTGTGTTGAATTTATTTGCATCTATTTCATCTTTTTTTGCTCTTTTTAAAATTTGATTTACGCCATAAATACGCCATAATAAGTAAAAATATCATAAGGCGTAAAAATGGGTACAATCACGCAGCGTAAGTTAGTCAATGGATCAATACGCTATCGTGCTGAAATTCGAATCAATCGAAAAGATTTACCAATATATAAAGAAAGTAAAACATTTGGATCGAAGAAAGTTGCAGCAATTTGGTTAGCAAAAAGGGAAGCTGAAATAGAAGAAAATCCTGAAATTTTGTTTGGTCAAGAAGATGTAATAGATCTAACTCTTTCTAACGCTATTTCGAAATATTTGGCGGAAGTGGGAGCTGAGTATGGACGAACTAAAACATATTCACTCAAACTTATTCAGAAGTTTCCAATCGCGCGGCATGTTATCACAAAAATTAAATCGACTCATATTGCTGAACACGTGGCCCTACGCAAAAAGGGCATTGAAGATCTAGGACTTGACCCTGTTGCATCTAGTACACTCCAGCATGAGTTGTTACATATTAGAGGGGTGCTATCTCATGCAGCGGTGATGTGGGATATAGATATTGATCTAAATGCCTTTGACAAAGCGACAGCGCAATTACGAAAAACACGCCAAATTTCTTCAAGTCAGAAAAGAGATAGGCTCCCGACCAATGATGAGCTGATGGCACTTACAAAATATTTTGTACAAAAATGGCGTAATCCGAACTATAGCTATCCAATGCATTTAATTATCTGGTTTGCGATCTACTCATGTAGACGTGAAGCGGAAATCACTCGAATGAAATTAATAGATTTTGACAGGCATAACAACTCATGGAAAATACGTGATTTGAAAAACCCAACGGGCTCTAAAGGGAATCATAAGGAGTTTAATGTATTACCTCAGTGTAAAAAAATTATTGAGCTTTTATCGGAGCAGGAAGTTAGAGCTAGAATGTTGAAAAGAGGCTATGGCGATGAATATCTGATACCTCTTAGTCCAAAAACAATAGGTGGTGAATTTAGAAAAGCTTGTAAGTTGCTTGGAATAGATGATTTAAAATTCCATGATTTGAGACATGAAGGGTGTACCCGTTTAGCTGAGCAAGGTTTCACTATCCCCCAGATACAGCAAATTAGTTTGCACGATTCATGGGGGAGTTTGGAAAGGTATGTATCGGTTAAACGAAGAAAACAGACCCTTAATTTTGAGAATTCGTTAGAGCTGACTTCGTAAAAATTTCATACTCTTTAGCTTGTTCGTTGTAACGTTTGTCTAAAACAAAAGCTAAGTCAAAAATATCAACTAAGTATGGTGATTTTTGACTTTCATCTATCTTGTAGCAAATAAATGGAAATTCCTTTTTTCTCGCTTTTTCTAATATTTTTGCTTTACTTAGATGGGGGTAATACATGGCTGCCACTTGTTCAAGAGTGGGAGTCATGGTTTTAAATTGCATGAATAAATAGTCTGATAAATTCATTTTTACTGTACTCATTTGGGAACCTTTTAAAAGAATGTTAATTTTTCGAATTCTTAGTACATAGAGCTAAGGTCTAGGTAACTAAATCAACTGAAATAATTGTAAATAAGATGAAATGGGTAATAATTCTGAAATAAGGGGAACTTTTTTAAGAATACACACTTATGCCAAAACTTAACGATTTTCAAAACAGCACAGTCAGACTATTAGATTATTTATATTTTCATGATGTTGTAGCCATGCAGGGCTTCTCAGAAGAGAAGTCAAGTATATATAGTCAGTTATTAGCAGCTATTGATTTATTGGCTTATCGAAGGTCTGAAGGCGCGTTGATAAGGGAACATTACAAACATTTGTTATTAATAGGAGTAGATTTTGAGTTAACTTTTGGAAAGGGTGAATTAATTAAAGATGATATCTATTTTAAAATGCAAGAAAAATATCGTGCCTACCTAATTCAACAAATAGAGTTATTGGGTTTTCAAATAGAACATTATAAGCAAGATTTAGATGAAGTATTAATCCAAATTCCAATCCAGTCAATTACTAGTGCTGCTGCTTTTAAAATTGTAAGTCAAGTTCTATATTTTGAGTACGATAATATAACTATAGGGGTGCTTAGTAAATTTCTAGATTTTAATTTTTTAACATTAGCTAAATATCAAAAAAAGAATAAAGTCATCAATGAGAGTTTTTTAAATAAACTTTTCTATAGGGCGATGTTATTTCTAGAGTTTGACATTTTTAAAAATAACTTAATTGCAGAGTATTATTCCGAAGATCAGATTGTTAACTTAAATGATTTGGAAGATTATGAAAAAGTAGCAGCTGCCATTAAGGCTAGGGGGAAGGCCAAGTCATTAAAGGGGATTGAATATGATGGATTTTATAAGCTAAAGACTAAGAATGATCTGAAGAAGTTTCTAATAAATATTGAAGAGCGATTAGGACATAATCCCATTTTCTCAGATAGTTCGGCTAATTGGATTGCCTTAATCGGTGCATGGCATTTGATACTTAAGAAAGGTAATAATCTCGATAAACCATTGTTCAAAGAGTCCCCTCAATATATTGTGGACTCGGATATCTCATGTGCCAAGCTCGCAAGAAAAAAATTAGCTGACTTTGGTTTCTCTGTGTCTGAAAAAACTATATTTGACTGCTACGATCGTGTCTATGACATTTACACGCTTATACGTATAACTGTAGAATGCTTGGTTGAAGAAAAAATGTATGGAATGAATGAAAGAGTGTTCATTCATGATTTTTACTATAATCCAAATTCTAATGCATTCTTTAAGAAGCAGTTACAAGCAGCTAAGGCTAAACTTTAAAATATTAGAGCATGCTTATTTATACAGGTTGAATAAACAAACACTATTTGAGAGCGCTATTCAGTCCAGTTGTAAATGATTCGAATCAGTTTAATTCAGATGTCATTGAACGCCAGCTTGCTCATGCGCCAAAGAATAGAATTCGCTCGGCATATAACCGAGCGCAATATTAACCAAGGGGGTCAGTTTTTAAATGCCGTTAGGGGGGCATTTTTACACTACCGAGGCTTTGTTGTATAAATATGTAAGTATCTGATTTAAATAAATTTAACTTTGGATCAAAAAATAATCAAAACTTTTTAAATCATATAGTTATGAAATCTTTGTGCAACAAAGCCGTTTAAAAGTGCTTTAAGCAAAGTGAATATGAGCTTAAATCAATAAAATTTTATTAAGATACCTATTTTCATTAGGTCTGCACGCACAAACCCAATCTTAGTTATATAATGGACTAGATTGGGTGTGACTGGTGGAAAGATTATTTTTACAAATATAGGTTTTCTCCATCGACTGAACAGCATTCTTTGGCATAGGTTTCATTGATGAGTCTTTCGATCATTTGCTCTTCGGTCAGACCATTCTTGAAAGCTAATGTAAGCAACGCTTCTCTAGCTCTTTTAGTTAATGCGTAATAGTGAGGTTTTTTCACCTTTTTCTCCTCACGGTGCTTTTTTTGATACCACGCGTTAGATAATTTTTTTCTTAAAGCATAGTGAATATTTTCATCTTCATAATAGATAATATCAAATATTGAGTTAATTAAAGTCTCATATTCAGATACATGTGATGCATCTCTTCTGTATCTCCTAAATTCTGAGTTTTCATTAATATACTTTTTAGCCCATACAAAAAAATCAGAGCATGATGATTTAAAATGACTGTTGAATTTTGTGTATATTTTGTCAAATCGATAATATATATTTTCAATTGATCTAGAATTTTCATAATAAAAAGGGATTGTATAAGCCAGATAAAGGAGCTGGAAGTATAGATTTTTTATATCTAAAATTAAGCGATCTCCTTCTTTTTCATTCAAGACTTTGCATGCAAATTGTAAGAATCTTTGATTATCTTTAATTTTATTAAAGTCAAAAGAATGTATTGTGATTCTAGATTGAAAATCCTTTAAATCACGTAAAAAATAATAGATATCATCATCACTACTATTATTCATTTCATCAATTATAAATTTACTTATGTTCCTGAGTTTATCTAGGCTGTTCAGTTTTGCGATGTCTTTTTCTATAGCATCGTTACTCTCCCGTATTCTGCGATTGTTATCAATATTTGGGCGATGATAGACAAACAGTGCCCAGATAAGATCTTCATCTCTAAGTTGTGTCAGATATGATTTAAGATTGTCTAGTTCAGAATTGCGCATTTTGTATCCTATTTTTAAAAAGCTTACGTCATACTTTAGGTAATAAAAACAATACTTTCTACTAAGTTTTTCACTCTATTTCCCCTTGTTTTGCACTATATTTTTAAAAGCTTTCTACTAGGGAATAAGGGTGTTATAAATAAAAAATGTTTAGGCAATATAAGTTTTTAATTTAATTTTTTTATAACTAAAATTAGGTAATAAAACGATATAGTCTAAAATTAATTTTATTCCTTAATTCTAGCTTTTAATGAGGGGTAGGGTATTAAAAAATCTTTGTGAAATACGGGAAAATTGTATTTGAGGTTTTATATTTTATTTTGATTTACTGATAATTTGGTTTATTTTAAGCTTTGGTTATTAATCTAATCGTTTATTAGTTAATACCTTGTTAAGAAGTAAAACGTATATATATACTGAATTCCCTATCTCTTATGTAACTATCACACACATAGGTTCAAACATGAGAGCTTCAATTAATCAGGCACAACTTACACTTGATATTGAGAACTTCTTAAAATGTCTAAAAAGAAGAAGTAGGGAATGGGATGAATTCTATTCACAGCTTACTAATCTGTTATTAGACTTTAATGATATTTATGATCCTGATGAGGAATACACAGGTTATCTTAAATTCTTTGTAATTCTGAGATATGACTTACAGAGAATAGATTCCGATTATTTTGATCTTATGGATGAGCTAAAGATAATTGGGTATAGAGAGATGAGAGCGTGGTTTTTAGATTTATCTGAGGATTTTGAAAAAGATTATAAGATGATCGAAAAACAGAAAGATGAAAATAAAATTGAAGTGCAGGAATATTGTGAGTCAATAATTGGTAAATATAGCCGAATATTAGTTGCTCGGGTGGACTTGGGTTATTTACAAGAACATTCTAGTCGCATCAGAGTTGAAGATATTTATAATGATTTGGATATACTGCTTAATCGTATCCAGAATAAGGATGGCATATTTAAACATGTGATCGGGTATATATGGGGAGTGGAGCAAGGCGGTAAAAGTAAAGGTTTTCATTGCCATTTAGCAATCATTTATGATAATGCCTATCGTGATGGAAGCGCGGCATATTGGGGAAATGAAATTATTGAGCTATGGAGGGATATTACTAGAGGTTATGGTCAAGGCTATAATTGCTGGAACCGTGAACGTGTAGCGAAACTTCGAAGAGAGAATAAGCTAGGGATCGGTGTGATTTATCGTCGTGATTCAATCCAAGTGACAAATTTCATTGAGGCAATGGAATACATTGCTGATCATCACAAACGTACTCTTCAATACTTACGTGTAAAGCCAAAAGGACGAAGAGTATTTGGTAAAGGTCAGTTAAGAGCGCAGTATGATAGACGCTAAATGAAAATAATCTCAGATATACATTATCTAGATGAAAACGAGTTTTTTAACTTTGCAAGGCTTGCCCATCGGTGAGCTTTTGTCATTTCTAGAGGTATATATTATGAGTTTAAATTGTCCTTATTGCTTATCGGATCAAGTCATTCAGGTGGTTAATCAGCAGGTGAATGGTTCTGATTCTACAGGTCTAGCAGCATCAGCTTCGTTCGCAACGATTGGTGCGTCCATTTCAAAGGGTTTACCGTTGCCTGTATCACCACTGCTTGGCGGGCTTGCAGGTGCGGTCATTGGTGGTCTATTTAGCAGTATGTTTGATGAGCCGAAAAAGCCGATCACGCTGACGTATTACCATTGCAATCACTGTCAGCAAAACTTTCGTTGAATCATCATAGGAGATAAGAACGATGGCACATCAAATCGAACAAATCGCCTATGTGGGCGAAACCCCTTGGCATGGTCTCGGTAATCAGCTGAGTCCGAATCAACCACTGGAAGTCTGGGCACAGCAAGCCGGGATGGACTGGCGGATTGAATCGTCGAACGTCAGCTATATGGCACAGAATGAGCGTGGTCAGAGCATTATCATGCCATTTGAAGAACAGCGAGTGTTGTATCGTTCAGATACCCATGCACCTTTATCTGTAGTCAGTCAGCGTTATCAGGAAGTTCAGCCTAAAGAGATTCTAGAGTTCTACCGGGATCTGACTGAGCAATCTGGCTTTGAGTTAGAAACCGCAGGGGTTTTGAAAGGTGGGAAGAAGTTCTGGGCTTTGGCACGTACCGGGCAAAGTACCGCGTTAAAGTCTAAGGATGTCAGTAATGGTTATATCCTGCTGGCTACTGCGTGTGATGGCACCTTGGCAACGACAGCACAGTTCACAAGTATCCGAGTAGTCTGTAACAACACTTTAGCCATTGCTCTACGTGGGCAGAGCAGTAGTGCTGGTGTAGTGAAAGTTCCACATAGCACCAAGTTTGATGCAGAGAAAGTGAAGCAGCAATTGGGTATTTCAGTTCGTGCCTGGGATGAGCACATGTATGAAATGAAACAACTCACACAGCGTAAGGTGAGTCAGCAGGAAGCCAAAGCCTACTTTGATGCCGTATTCAACAACAGCACCATGTCAATTTCCGATCCTGAAGAAAACATCATTCAGTTCTATCGTAATGTCGCGCAGCAAGCTCAAGAGAAAAAGCCTGAACCAAATGGTCGTGCCATGAATAAAGCTTTGGACATGTTCAATGGGCAAGGACGTGGTGCTGAATTGTCATCAGCTAAAGATACAGCTTATGGCTTACTGTGTTCGATCACAGAATTTGTGGATCATGAACGACGTGCCATGAGTACAGATCACCGTCTTGATTCAGCTTGGTTCGGTGCAGGTGCGGGTGTGAAACAACGAGGATTGGAGCAAGCGCTTGCTTTGATCGCCTGAAATTAACTTACTCACTTCTGTCGAAATCAATTCACCCCAAACAAATGCTAGTCATAGCACTCATGTAACCCCTATCAATTAAAACAGCAAACAAATCGCCATACCCGACCTCGTGTCGGGTATGGCTTTTTTATGCATTTCTTTTACAGAGATCAGAATTTATAAGGATAATTTCATGAATCAAATTGTATCTATTTCCCATCAGCCTACGACTGTAGGATCAAAGATCGTAGTCAATCCAACCGTCACCACCAAACGCTCAACAGTAGCCAAGCGATTGGTCAACACCAAAGATATGGCGTATCAAGATTGGCTCGAAGTTCGTAAACAAGGTATCGGTAGCAGTGATGCCGCGACTGCCTGTGGTCTCAATCCCTATATGTCGATGCTGGAACTCTGGCTAATCAAAACTGGACGACAGACTCAATCCATTGAAGATGAAAGTTCAGGTATAGCACCTCTGTATTGGGGCAAACAGCTCGAACCTTTAGTGGCTGAGTATTACAGCATGCACACCAATAATAAAGTTCGTCGAGTCAATGCTGTATTACAGCATCCTGATCCCGATAAACACTTTATGTTAGCCAATCTGGATTACAGCGTAGTCGGCAGTGATGAAGTCCAAATTTTGGAATGCAAAACAGCAGGTGAGCATGGAGCAAAATTGTGGCGTGATGGTGTGCCTTTATATGTGCTTTGTCAGGTACAACATCAACTGGCGGTGACTGGTAAACAGGCAGCGCATGTTTGTGTCTTGATCTGTGGGCATGAAACCAAGATCTTCAAAGTGACACGATCAGAATCCGTGATTGAGCATATTGTTCAAGCAGAACGATATTTCTGGGAATGCGTGGAAAAGGATACACCACCATCCGTGGATGCAAGTGAATCCGCAGCTAAAGCGATTCAACAACTCTATCCAGCACATGTGCCTTTAACCGTAGAGGATCTCTCGCAAAATGAAAATGCCAATTTGATGTTCGACCAGCTCATCAAAATGAAGGAAGAGATTCAGCATCAGCAGGAGCGCTTTGACCAGCTTAAACATGAAATCCAGATGATGATGCAAGACAAGGAAAGGGCAGTCTTTGCAAATGGCTCAGTAGTCTGGAAGAAAGCCAAGGACTCTATCAGCCTCAATACCAAAGCATTGCTTCAGCACCAGCCTGAACTCATCGAGCTTTATCCACTTGAAAAGCAGGGCAGTCGTCGATTCAACATCTATACCGACTAAGCCCTATCTACAGCACCAAATCAAAAATTCACAAAAATCGCTCCCCGCTCTCTACCCTTCGGTAGAGAGCAAATCGGTCGCGATCTCTGTAGCACTTTATCTGGCTCTACATTCTTTGGGTAACTTATTTGGTCCTTGTTCCGACCTACATACATAGACCCAAATTTGTAACGTAATACATTAAGGAATATCAACATGATTAAAGGTTTAGCAATTACTCCTCCAATACTCGGACGGATCAGTATCGGTCGGATGATCGAGAAGAATGGCAAACGCCTACCGGAAAAGGATGACCAGTTCACCATTACTTCCCAGATTCAAAGCAAAGAAGGCTGGGTTAAACATCCACTGGATGATCAGCTGCGAGCGAATGCTCCGAATCAGAAGCTACGTTCAATCCCTGTCAGAATGATCTTTAATGATCCTGATTTAAACCTGCGTGCAGAATACAGCCTGTTTGACCGACAGACTGGAAGACCTGTCTGTGTCGGTAATGGAGAAACCTGCCAACGTTTAACCAATCAAGGCGTGGAGCAACTTCCCTGTCCATCCCCTGATTTATGTCCATTGGCTCAAGGAGGGAACTGCAAGCCCTATGGTCGTTTGCATGTGAACTTAGATGAATCGGATGAGTTTGGCACCTTCATCTTTAGAACTACAGGCTTTAACAGTATCCGTACTTTGGCTGCACGGCTGAGTTATTACCATGCGGCATCAAATGGTTTGCTGTCTTGCCTGCCGTTGCAACTCATTTTAAGAGGTAAGAGTACGACACAAAGCTATCGTCAGCCGGTGTATTACGTGGATCTAACTTTAAGGGAGGGGATTAGCTTGAATGAAGCCATTATTCAGGCAAAGCAAATTGATGAGCAGAGTAAGCAGGCTGGGTTTTATCAGGAGGCTTTGGACTTTACGGCAAGGAAGGGTTTTGGGAATGGAAGGATGGACGTAGACATGGAGGAAGGCTTGGAGGTAGTTAAGGAGTTTGATATAGATGAACTTATTGAATCTGAACCCCTGCAAACTAGAACCAAAAAGGGATCTAAATCAGGGCCTAAGTTCCATCAGGGAGAGGGTGTTGTACAAGAGATTCAGAAAAGCTTGCAGCAGAATGTACGGGTTGTAAATTAAAAAAACTTAAAGAGAACAGCGAGTTCTCTTTAATTTATTTATTTTTTTGCTTGTATTAAAAAATAAATAAGATGATTGAACCTAATACCAAACGATACCAAGCAAAAACTTTTAAAGTATGTTTTTCTACAAATTTAACCATGGCTTTTACCACAAGCAAAGCTGCGATGAATGCGGTTACAAAGCCTATGGAAATATTCAATAAATTTTCTGAAGTTAAAACATCAACGTTGCGAAATATGTCATAAGTAGCGGCACCAAGCATTGTTGGTATGGCAAGGAAAAAAGAAAATTCAGTAGCTGCTTTACGTGATAAACCCGCCAACATCCCCCCAATAATGGTTGCACCAGACCGTGAAGTCCCTGGAATCATCGCAAGACATTGAACCAAACCAATAACAATGGCCTGTTTGAATCCAATATTGGTTGCCTCAATGGTTTGGACTTTAAAATTTTTAGCTTCTACAGCAAAAATTAACAGTGCACCAATAATCAGTGCAGATGCAACAACCGAAGGACTGAATAAAACTTGTTTAATAAAATCAACAGCTATAACTCCGATCACTACTGCAGGAATAAATGCAATGAAGACATTTATCGCAAAACGTCTCGCATGGTAATCACCTGATATAAAACCATGTAGTAGATTAATAATTTTTTTACGGTAGAGCCAACAAACGGCTAAGATTGCGCCCAGTTGAATGACAACTTCAAAGACACGGCCTGAGTCTGAATGAAAATCAATTAAATGGCCAAATAAAATTAAATGACCAGTACTGGAAATGGGTAAAAACTCCGTTAAACCTTCTATAAAACCTAAAAATAAGGCTTTAAGTACTGAAATTATATCCATAAATAAAGTGAGTCACAGAATAATAATAGCCATCACTTTTAAGATATTTTTCTGCATTTATAAATTCACTGAGCCAAATTTTTACGCTTTCTTTACGCGGCATCCAAAGTTATGGATAGAGACTTTACGGTTTTATTTTTCATACTAGATAGTGGAATATCCCAATGCTTAGGATGAAAAACATGAGTGCGGTCATTCACGCGCATCAGCAGGTACAGCATCAAAAAAATTGCGTTGTACAAAACAATCAAAATATATCTTATTTCAACTTCTTTAAGCAGATTTCAGCTCTGAAACATAGGAGTGAAATGCCATGTTAGAGTTTGCTTTGCTTTTAGGCATCGTCTTTGTTCTGGCTTATCCCTTGGGTAAATACCTCGCAGCAATTATGCACAACCGCGATATGAAAATTGATCCTCTATTCAATTGGATTGAAAAGCCCATTTACGCGGTTTTAGGAATCAATCCCAAACGGGGGATGAATGTCAAAACCTATTCATTCAATTTTGTCATGAGCTGTGCAGTGATCGGTTTGGTGACTTGGACTCTATTTATGGTTCAAGCTAGCCTGCCGTTGAACCCAAACCATGCACCGAATATGTCATGGGATTTGGCGCTGCATACCATGATTTCGTTTCTGACCAACACCAACCAGCAGCACTATTCAGGACAGGCGCAACTGTCATATTTATCGCAAATGGTCGGCATTGTCGGCTTGCAGATCATCACGCCGATGATGGGCCTGGCGATGGTGGTGGCTACAGTTCGAGCACTGTTCTACAAACAATCCAATGCACTTTCTGAAACCGATCAACAGACCAGCTTTAAGCATAAAGTGCAGCAAATTAATGTCGGCAACTATTGGGCCGATGTGATTCGTCCGACGTTCCGCTTTCTGATTCCTTTATGCATGGTTTGGTCATTATTGCTCACTGGCCAAGGCGTACCATCGACTTTTCAAGGCGGCCCAGAAGTTCAAGTCATCGACCAAAGCAGCGAATTAACAACGCAAAAAATACCTTTAGGCCCTGTTGCGCCCATGGTAGCAATTAAGCAATTGGGCAGTAATGGTGGTGGCTGGTATGGTCCGAACAGCAGTGTACCTTTGGAAAATCCGACACCATTGTCAAACTTTCTGGAAATGCTTGCGATTTTACTGATCCCTGTTTCGGTGATTTTTATGCTGGGCTTTTTCACCAAACGCGCCAAATTCGCAGGCTTGGTCTTTGCTTCAATGCTGCTGATGTCGATCATTTCTGCGACTAGCGCTATCTGGTCAGAAAGCCTTTCATCGAATTCGACATTGCTTTCCGCCATGGAAGGTAAAGAAGTGCGTTTTGGCGAGGCATCATCTGCTTTGTGGTCAGCGGTCACCACCCAAGTCAATAACGGCTCAGTGGATATGATGCATGATTCATCTGCACCGCTCACAGGTATGGTGCAATTGTCCAATATGCTGATCAATGCCATTTGGGGCGGAATAGGCTGCGGTTTGCAGCAATTCATAATTTATCTGTTTTTAGCGGTCTTTATTGCAGGCTTAATGACCGGCCGAACCCCAGAATTGTTTGGCCGCAAAATTGAAGCCGGTGAAATCAAGCTGCTCGCTGTTGTGATTTTGATCCAACCCATCGTCATTCTTGGTTTAACCGCAATAACTGTATTTTTCCCTGAATTGACGGGCAACAGTAATCCGCAATACCACGGCATTTCTCAAGTTCTGTACGAATATGTGTCTGCATTTGCCAACAATGGCTCAGGCTTTGAAGGGCTATCAGACAATACCGTGTGGTGGAATGTCACATGCGGTATTGCTTTATTGCTCGGCCGTTTCCCGACATTAATTATTCCTTTAATCATCGCTACACGTTTAGCTGCCAAACGCCAAGCACCTGAAAGCAGCGGCAGTTTAAAAGTCGAAACGCCAACATTCGCACTGACTTTAATTGCCATTGTGGTGATGTTGACCTTATTGCAATTTATGCCAGTCCTGGTCTTGGGGCCAATTGCTGATCATCTGTTATTGGTTCAAGGTTAAGGGTGAGTACAATGAATCATTCAAAACAAACTGTTCAAACACAGCAAAACACTATCGCTTCAACCTTATTTCAAGCTGAATCATGGAAAAATGCCTTTATTAAACTGCTACCGCAGCATGTGATTAAAAATCCGGTGATGGCCATCGTTTGGCTTGGGACGCTGATTACACTGGTTAGTACAATTTTGGGGCAAGCCAGTCTGGTTTTTGGCTTATTGGTGACATTGATTTTATTTGTGACTGTTCTCTTTGCCAATTATGCTGAAGCCCTTGCCGAAGCTAAAGGCCGCGGACAGGCGTCATCCCTGCGTCAAGCGCGTCAAAATTTGACGGCGCGCCGGATCCATTCTAAAGATGATATGGATGGGGTGCAGATTTCAGCGGCTGAATTGAAAATGCATGACTTGATTGAAGTGCGTGCAGGGGAATTCATTCCCGCAGATGGTGAGATCATTCAAGGCTTTGCTACGATCAATGAAGCTGCTGTAACAGGTGAATCTGCGCCGGTACTGCGTGAAGCGGGCACGGATAAATCAGGGGTGATTGGGGGAACCAAAGTCTTAACCGACCGGATTATCGTTCAAGTGACGGCAGAGGCGGGAAATAGTTTCCTTGATCGAATGATTGCTTTGGTCGAAGGCTCAAACCGTCAAAAAACACCGAATGAAATAGCTTTAGGTATTTTACTGACCGTGATGACTGTGACTTTTATCATCGTCGTGGTCAGCCTGCCGTTGATTGGACATTTCCTGCATATTGAAATCAGCCCGATTTTATTGGTGGCGCTATTGGTCTGCTTGATTCCAACCACCATCGGCGGCTTATTGCCAGCTATTGGAATTGCAGGGATGAACAGAGCGCTCAAAGCCAATGTGATTGCCAAATCAGGCAAGGCGGTTGAAGTTGCAGGCGATATAGATGTTTTACTACTCGATAAAACCGGAACTATTACTTACGGTGACCGTCAGGCGACTGCTTTTTATCCCTTAACAGGAGTGACGGAGTCTGAACTTCGCCAAGCGGCGGTACTGACTTCTTTGGCCGATCCAACGCCAGAAGGTAAATCGGTGGTTGCTTTGGCCAAAGAGCAAGGTGAAAGAGTGGCCGAGCCTGAACAGGCTGAGTTTATCGCTTTTAATGCGTCCACACGCATTTCAGGCCTTAACTTGGCGGATGGTCATCAAGTGCGTAAAGGCGCTATGGATGCCATTCTTAAATTCGCTTCGCAAAACCTTGAAAATCATGCCGAACTGAAAGCGCGCGTAGAACAAATAGCTTCAAAAGGGGCAACGCCGCTGGTCGTGGCTAAAGATCAGAATTTGTTGGGTGTCATTGAACTATCAGACGTGATTAAGCAAGGCATTAAAGAAAAATTTGCGCGCTTACGTGAAATGGGCATTAAAACTGTGATGGTGACCGGAGATAATCCGCTCACAGCAGCGGCCATCGCAGCAGAGGCTGGTGTGGATGATTATATCGCTGAAGCGAAACCAGAAGATAAACTCACATGCATTCGAACCGAGCAAAACAAAGGACATTTGGTAGCGATGGTCGGTGACGGTACTAATGATGCACCGGCGTTGGCCCAAGCAGATATTGGCTTAGCCATGAACTCGGGAACGCAAGCAGCCAAAGAAGCAGGCAATATGGTGGATTTAGATTCTGATCCAACCAAATTGCTATCTGTGGTTGAAATAGGCAAACAGCAACTGATTACTCGCGGTGCATTAACCACCTTTTCCTTGGCGAATGATGTATCAAAGTATTTTGCAATTTTGCCGGCATTATTCGTCGCGGCAATTCCGCAAATGCATGTGTTAAATGTCATGCAACTAGGCAGTTCTGAAAGTGCCATCCTGTCTGCGCTGATCTTTAATGCGATCATTATTCCTCTGCTGATTCCAATTGCACTGCGCGGTGTGAAATTCAAACCTTCGACATCTACCCAATTATTGCGCCGCAACATGCTGATTTATGGTGTGGGCGGGGTGCTGCTACCGTTTATTGCCATTAAAGCGATTGATCTGCTGATCAGTCCAATCTTGGCCCTATAAATTTTTTGAGGATGACAAAGTGAATATGCAAAATCATCAATTGGCAGACTCATCATGGGGTGAGAAACTGCGCGCTTCGTTTGGAATGACCATCATTGCTCTAGGCTTATGCGGCTTTGTATATAGTGCTGCTGCAACCAGCTTAGGACAAATGCTCTTTCCAAAACAAGCCAACGGCAGCTTGATTGTCGAAAATAATCAAGTGATCGGTTCACGCTTAGTGGCACAGCCTTTTGCCCAAGTTCAATATTTCCATCCGCGTCCATCTGCCGCAAATTATGATCCTATGGCGATGGCCGGAAGCAACATGGCGAGAACCAATCCTGAACTGCAGAAAGCCATAGAGGAACGGCTGAATCGAATCGCAGCGAAGGAACAGATTGAAAAATCTAAAATTCCTGCGGATCTGGTCACCGCTTCAGGCAGCGGCATCGACCCTGAAATTAGCGTGCAATCAGCCATGATTCAAGTGAAGCGGATTGCCCATGCACGGCATATGCCTGAACAGAATATCGAAAAACTGATTCAGTCGCATACGGTTCAGCCGATTTTTGGGATTTTAGGGCAGGCACGTGTCAATGTGCTTGAATTGAATTTGGCTTTGGATCGGGGCGGGAAGTGATATGAATGGCTTGATGATTAAAATATAGTGATTGAAAGCTATTGAATAATCTGAATTAAGTTATATACGATTGTTGGGCGAGGGGATGTTCTATACCTCCGCCCAACGGTGGCATCCATATTGCCCAGCAATAGCCAAGCTGACTTTAGACGCATTTAAATGAATTTAAAAACATCTTTTAAAGCAATAAATAAAGATTACTTCTATGACTGATCCACGAACCAATAAAGCCGATGTTTTGCTGCAACATACACAGCGTTATCAGTCTGGGCGGCTGACGATTTTTTTAGGCGCAGCTCCGGGCGTGGGAAAGACCTTTGCCATGCTGGTTCGTGCGCATGAACTGGCGCTGCAGGGTATTAATATCGTCATTGGCTATGTAGAAACGCATGGCCGTAGAGAAACTGAAAATTTAATTTCTGGTTTAGATATAATTCCGCGCAAGGCTATTGAATATCAAGGGCAGCATCTGGAGGAAATGAATCTAGATGCCGTTTTGGATAAAAAGCCCAGTATTGTTTTGGTGGATGAATTTGCCCACACTAATATGCCCGGCAGCCGTCATGAAAAACGCTGGCAAGACATCAATGAATTATTAGATGCTGGTATTGATGTTTTTACCACCATGAACATTCAGCATTTGGAAAGTTTGAATGATGTGGTATATCAAATCACTGGGATTCGTGTCACTGAAACCGTGCCAGACCGGGTGTTCGAACGGATTAGAGATATCCGCTTAATTGATTTGCCTGTGAATGAGCTGTTGGAGCGCTTAAACCAAGGGAAGGTTTATGTGCCTGAGCAGGCGGAACAGGCCTTACAGCGATTTTTCAACAGCTCCAACTTAACGGCACTGCGTGAACTGGCAATGCAAACCGTTGCCAATTATGTTGATAATGATGTACGCGAAAATTTCGCCATTCAAGGGCTTGCTCAAATCCCCTTAAAAAATCATGTCTTAATTATGATTGATGGCAAAGGGCATTCTGAAGCTTTAGTTCGGACTGGATGCCGTATTGCCGAGCATCGTGCGGCAAACTGGACGGTTGTTGCTTTTTCTCATGATACGCAAATCATGAATAAACAGGAAAACTCGCAAAGCCGTGAAATAGAACGGGCTTTAAACTTAACGCGTCAAATGGGCGGAATGACAGAAGTCCTTTACGGCCAGCAACATGCTAAAACTTTATTTGATTATGTGATGGACCGCGGCATTTCAACCTTAGTTTTAGCGCAAGCGGCTCCGCAAAAGTTTTCGCTGAATTTAAGGCTCAATTTGATTGATCAATTACTGCAATACCGGCCCAGTTTTGAACTCAGTATTGTGCCGATTATTGCAGAGAATAAGCATCTGTCCTTTTTCACTCAAAGGGCATTCTTGTCGCTGAGAGAAATACAGTACGTACTAGCCACCACGGTCATCAGCATTGTGATTGCAAGCTTAGGGGAAAAGTATTTAGGGATTGAAGATCTTTCGGTGATTTTTATCACCGCTGTGGTTTTTGTGGCATCAAAAACACGGATGCTGGCTGCAGCTTTTTCAGCCATCCTATTCTTTCTAGCTTATAATTTTTTCTTTATTTCCCCGCAATTTACATTTCAGATTTCTGCACATCAGGGGATTGTCACCGTGATTGCATTTTTGGGCGCGGCTTTAATTTCGAGCCGATTAGCGTCACGTTTGAAAGAACAGGTGACTGCACTCAAAACGGCGAACAGTTATAACAGTATTATGCAGGATTTAGGGCAGAAGCTGTCCACAGCATTAGATTTGGCACAAATCAAGGAGATTGCTGAACATAGCCTGCGTAAAAATCTCAATGCAGATGTCTGGCTGTATTTCCCAGATACTGCAGCAACTCAAGCATCATCCACTATCATGAGTAATAAAGAAAAAATTTCAGCCGATTGGACATTCAAAAACCATCAACCGTCCGGTCGCTTTACCCAAACCTTGACGGAAAATGAGTGGTGGTTTTTGCCCTTATTGGCTTCCAAGCAATGCTTAGGCGTGGTGGGGTTGAAACTTAAAGATGTGCAAGCAGTAATCAATACGGAGCAAAAACAGCTCGCTGAACTCATGGTAGAGTATCTTGCGCAGGCGATTTTCCGCACCCAGCTGACCAAGGCTTTGGAAATAGCCAATGTGAATTCTGAAACGGAAAAATTGCGCTCGGCATTATTATCATCCGTATCGCACGATTTACGCTCGCCTTTGGCGTCGATGATTGGAGCAGCGGATACTTTGAGCACTTACCGCCATTCCATGAATGAAAATGATCAGGACAGCTTGCTGGAAGCGATTCATTTAGAGGGGGAACGTTTAGACCGCTATATTCAAAACCTACTGGATATGACCCGTTTAGGCCATGAAGGCTTAAGCTTGAAGCGGGACTGGATTGGAGTTGATGAACTGATCGGTTCAGCAGTGCGCCGTTTAAACCGTTATATGCCAGATGCATTGGTTGAAGTGCATGCGCCTCAAGAATCTTTGAGTTTATTTGTACATGCCGCCTTGATTGAACAGGCCATTTTTAATGTGCTGGAAAATGCCGTAAAATTTTCACCAGAGAATAAAGCTGTGATGATTGAGGTGCAGCAGGTGAATGAAAATGAGATCGAAATTGCCATAACTGATAAGGGGCAGGGTATCCCGGAAGGTGAGCGGGAACGCATTTTTGACATGTTTTATACCATGCAGCGCGGTGACCGCGGGCAATATGGTACAGGCTTGGGCTTGACGATTGTGAAAGCGATTGTGGGTGCGCATATGGGGAAAATCATGGCATCATCAGGCAAGAACAATCAAGGAACATGTATCCGCATACAGCTTCCTATTCAGCAAATTACTTAAAGCATCTAGCAGCTTTTAGGTGGGAAAATGCCAGAACAGAATGAATCAGCCAGCTCCATGACCAATGTCTTGATTATTGATGATGAAAATCAGATTCGAAAATTCTTGGATATAGCACTCAGAGCGCAAGGCTATAAAACCCTTTTGGCTGAAAATGGCCAAAAGGGTTTGGAACTCCTAGCTTTGCAAGGCGCAGATTTAGTGATCCTCGATTTGGGTTTGCCAGATTTGGATGGTTATGAGGTTTTGTCTGAGCTTCGCACATGGTCGCACGTTCCAGTGATAGTGCTGTCTGTGCGGGCAAATGAAGAAGAAAAAGTGAAGCTTCTGGATGCTGGCGCAAATGATTATGTCACCAAGCCGTTTAGTGTTCAGGAGCTGGTGGCGCGCATTCGTGTACTGCTTAGGCAGCACCAGCATAGTACTGTTGATACTGTAATTTTTGATGATGGCGTATTAAAAATCGATTTTTCCAAACGGCAGGTTTTTTTAAATCAACAATTGCTCTCCTTAACACGCAAAGAATATCAGCTGCTGAATTTATTGGCGAAAAATAAAGGCCAATTGATTACTCAGCCGCAAATATTGAAAGAGCTGTGGGGGCCAACGCACCAAGAAGATACGCATTATTTACGGATTCTGGTGGCTAAATTAAGAGTGAAGTTAAATGATAATGCTGTGCAGCCTAAATATATTATTACTGAACCGGGAGTGGGTTTGCGATTTTTGAAGATTTATTAATATTAAATATGCCATTTATTTTACATGAGTAATTAGACCTCTTTCATAAATCATTTTTTGCTCAGTTCCAAGTTGTAGATTCCAGCGATTAAATTGAATCTCAAACTAAGCCTTTTACATCTATTTCGATAACGCTCAGCAAGGATTTTGAAGGTTTTCAGGTTGCCAAATACATGCTCAATTCCGATTCATCTTTTATTGATTTCTTGATTATAGATTTTCAATTCAGGATCCAATTTACAGTGTCTTTTGGCTTTTAATGGCAACAGGCTATTCGGATACAACACATAAATCCGCTGATAGCCTTTATCTGCCAGGATAAAAGCCCCAAAAGGAATCTGGTTTAAATTGCGTTTGAACAACTCGAAATCATGCACTGCCCCGCGACTGGCACATAAACTCAGAATTTGCTGAGTTTTGTAGTGAATCATGGCTTGTACTTTAAAGGTATGGGTCTTTTTTTTGCCGCTATAGCTTTTCTTCTGTTTTTTTAGGCCTTTGGATTGGAATTTCCGTGGCATCCACGATCACAACATTCCAGTCGATGCCTTCGCCCTCGGGTAAATCTTTGGGTAAATTAAACAGATTGGACCGAAGCAGGCAGTCTTCAACATGACGGACAATTCTTGAGGCTGTGGGCTCTGAAACCCCGTAACTCGTCGCAACGTGAAATAAGGTTCGGTATTCCCGCCAATAGCTCAGACAGAGCAGAACCTGATCCTCCAGGCTTAACTTGGGCGGTCTGTCTTTGGCAGAGACATGCTTCTGCAATTGCTCAACCATCAAATAGAAAGTTGACCATGAGATGCCTGTGTATCGCTTGAACTGAGGATCAGAAAGCTTGTTTGAATCGATGTATTTCATCCGCAGATTATGCACGAATGCCAAGAAATCCGGAGTGCAAATATTAACCAAAAAGAAGATCGTTTTTTGATTTATGAAAGAGATCTATTGTTATTTTTATGTTTTAACTTATTTTAAATTAGCTTTTTCGTGGTTTTAATAGTTTAAAAAATAATCATATTAGTTGGGTGCTTTTTTACGGTTTATTTACGTTACATTCGGTAGAACTTGTTTTATTTTGATCATTGTTAATATTTAACAGGACAAAATAATGAGTAATTTACTCATGGCTAGACATAATATAGCTGACGAAAAAGCGGTCCCTGAATCCATGCCATCTGCGCGTCAATGCTGCGATATTGAAGATATTCTATTTTCAGAAGAAATCGAAAACTATCTGCAGCGCTATCCCAATACCCGTCATGTTGAGATTTGCCTGCACGATCTGAATGGTCATGTCCGCGGCAAGCGCATAGATATTGTCGGTCTAAAAAATATTGCACAAGGCTGTTATTTCCCAATGTCTATTTATGCCATGAGTCTTGATGGAGAAGTGATTGAAGAATCGGGTTTAGGAAAATCGATCGGTGAGCCGGATTATTTATGTAAACCTATATTGGGAAGCCTGCAGCCCTGCGCTTTAAATCCAGAGTCCAAGGCACAGTTATTCCTAACCATGAAAGATGACAATCATCAAGATTGCGAAGTTGAACCGCGCAATATTTTAAAAAAAAGTTTAAGAGCGCTGCATGATCAAAACTTTTATCCTTGCATGGCCGTAGAATTGGAGTTTTATTTATTTGACAGCAATGAAAAATCTGGCTCCAATCAGATTTATTTAAATCAATGTTTTGATGTGAATGCGCAAGATAAATATCAAGACGTTCTGGATGAAATTGAACGGATTGCCCTTTTGCAGGGGATTCAGATTACAGGCTTAGTCTCGGAATCATCTTCCGGGCAATACGAAATTAATATTCAGCATAGCGGTGATATTTTGAAGCTATGCGATCAGATCATGATGCTAAAGCGCACCATTAAGCAAGTCGCTGTAGAACATGGGTTACATGCAAGCTTTTTGGCTAAGCCTGATCTGAATAAAGCGGGCAGCGGCATGCACTTTCACATGAGTTTGTTAAATCAAGACCAGCAGAATATTTTCAGCATGAAGCAGAATCCTTTACCGTCACGGCAATTATTAAAGGCGATCAGCGGGCTGATAGTCTTGCTGCCGCCGTCCATGGCGGTGCTTGCCCCGAATGTAAACTCATTCCGCCGGTTTAAAGCTGGAAACCATGTGCCCTTAGAAGCTAATTGGGGCATGAATAACCGCAATGTGGCCATTCGCATACCATGTTCGGACAATGAAAATCAACGCTTGGAATATCGTGTTGCAGGTGCGGATTGCAATCCTTATTTAACTGCAGCCCTGATTTTGATCGGCACACTGCATGGGTTGACACAGAATCTAGAAATTCCACAGCAAGCCACTCAGATAAAAAATAAACATCAGCCGCACTTTTTAAGTACGAATCAGCTGGATGCTTTAACATTTTTTCACCGGAATACTGTTTTGCAAAAATATCTCGGCAAAAGATTTATGGAATTATGGTGTGCAGTTAAACGTGCTGAGCATCAGTATATGTACAGCCAAATTACTTTGATCGAACAACATTGGGATATTTAACTGCTTAAAAATGTATAACACGATAAATAATGAAGATGATGCTAGAAATCAGAAGCTCAATGAAGAATTATATTTGAAGTATAGTTTACAGGAAATTGATTCTGACATTTTAGTAAAGAAATACCAGTATGCGTCAAAAAGTATGAAAAAAATAATTCATACTATTTTTAAAGAAAGAGGTTTTAATCGAAGTGAGATAGATCATATATTGAAATCACTCAAGTAAAATAATTATGCCAATAGTATTGCTGATACTATTGGCATTTAACTTTTAAAAAGATTTAGTCAGGGTGAATACTGCTTCAGTTTTTACCCCTTTTTTATTTTGACTTGTAAAGTCTTTGGTTTTTAAATTACTACCAACCGCTGCTAATTCTGCATTTATTCCCATTGGCTTATAGCGGTAAGTTGCACCAATTTTCCAATCAAAAAAATGGTCTTTTGCTTCAGAACCATAAATGTCCTGATTTGCTTTGGAATAACCTAAGCTAACATTTGTGCCAAAATTAGTTTGAGCAATCGGTGTAGCATATAAGACATTAAAATACCAATTTGAGATATCTTTACCTATACTGTCACTGGCAGCTTTGCCGCCATAGTTATAGGTATAGCTTATGCTTGGTGTAAAGCTATCGTTCTGATGCAGCAACGCATTAAAGATCATTTTGAAATAGTATTCATTATAATTTAAATCGCTGTTGCCGATGTAATTGTAGCGCAGCATGCCAAGATCAACTGCAGGATGGATTGAACCTAGCGCGATTGGCGCTGTATAGCCGATCTGGGGATCCAGTTCTAAATTTACTTCGTCATCAAAATCAACATTCGATGCAAATGCAGCAAGATAAAATCCTGAAGCATGGCTTAAAACAAAGTTTCCCTGCAAGGCCGGATCATTCTGGGTTTGCGTTTGGCCGCGCCAGCGGTAGTCGCTGGCCAATGATACATTACCTGAAAAGCTTAAAGCGGGAGAGCTTTCATCTCCAGTAGCAAAAGCATAACTTGAATAGAGCGGTATAAGGCTAAAAAGTAGATGGTATAATTTTTTCATAACACTTTAAATTAGTAGTCATTGAAGTAATGTATGTTATGGTTTAATTTATTGATATATAATAAAATTATCGTAAATTTTGCGTAAAATAAGTATAAAATATAAGATGAATATTTTTTAAAGTCGCAGATTCAAATCCCAAGTGCAACACATTTGTAGTTAGTTGAAAAAGTTAGGTGTATTCATAGAATCATTAGACTTTACCGCAAGGAAGGGTTTCGCCAATGCCAAATTTGAGGTGCATGCAGAGGAAGGGTTAGAGGTGCTGGAGGAATACTATCCTGAACAAGAACAGAACCGGGCGGTGGAGCAACAAGCTTCGCATGAAGGGTTTGTGCAGGATATTCAGCAGGGGTTGCAGCAATCAGTCAGACCCGTCAACTAATCGATTAGTTGGAAAAGAGCAGCTTTCTAGGTTGCTCTTTTTTTTTACGACAGTATTAGTCGTGGGAGTTGTCAAAGTACTATTTTAGCTATAGTTATCCCGTTAAAATGACAAGACTTAATTAATCTCTATTTTTTTGTTAAGTGCATGACTTTTAATAGGTCGCAGATATGCTAACTTAGCAACATTGTTTAACATTAAGTATAAAACCAAAGCGGTTGATCTTGGATTGAGGAAATAAAATGCATTCATTGGAACAAAAGTTTCTAAATGACTTAGATGACAAGCTTTGGAAAGCCGCCGATAAATTACGCAGCAGTCTAGATGCAGCCAACTATAAGCATATTGTTCTAGGGTTGATTTTCTTAAAGTACGTTTCTGATGCCTTTGATGAACGACAGTCTGAGCTCAAGACTTTATTCGCTCATCATGATGACAACAATATCTACTACATGGCACGTGATCACTATGATAGCGATGAAGAATACCAACAGGCTATTGCTGACGAACTAGAAATACTGGATTACTACCAAGAAAAAAACGTGTTTTGGGTGCCAAAAGCAGGCCGCTGGTCAAATATCCGTGATGCAGCCGCTTTACCAATTGGCTCAATCATTTGGCAGGATGAACAAGGTGCAGACGTCAAACTGCGTTCGGTATCATGGCTGATTGACAATGCTTTAGATGAAATTGAAAAAGCCAATCCAAAGCTTAAAGGTATCCTGAATCGCATTGGTCAGTACCAGCTGGACAATGACAAGCTACTTGATCTGATCAATACCTTCTCTGACACCAGCTTTACTAAGCCTGAATATAATGGTGAAAAACTCAGTCTGCACAGTAAAGATATTCTCGGGCATGTTTACGAATACTTTTTGGGACAGTTTGCCTTGGCTGAAGGCAAGCAGGGTGGTCAGTACTATACGCCTAAAAGCATCGTCACCTTGATCGTTGAAATGTTGCAGCCTTATAAAGGTCGTGTGTATGACCCTGCAATGGGTTCAGGTGGATTCTTCGTATCCAGTGAAAAGTTCATTGAACAGCATGCTCAGGAAAAGCATTACAAAGCCTCCGAACAGAAAAAGCATATTTCTATTTATGGGCAGGAAAGCAACCCGACCACATGGAAATTGGCTGCTATGAACATGGCGATTCGTGGGATTGATTTTAATTTCGGTAAAAAGAATGCAGACAGCTTTTTAGAGGATCAGCATCCAGACTTGCGTGCTGACTTTGTTATGGCCAATCCGCCTTTTAATATCAAGGATTGGTGGCATGCTTCTCTAGAAAATGATGTGCGCTGGAAGTATGGTACACCGCCACAAGGTAATGCTAACTTTGCTTGGATGCAACACATGCTGCACCATTTGTCACCTACAGGCAGTATGGCATTGCTACTTGCCAATGGTTCGATGAGCTCAAATACCAATAATGAAGGTGAGATCCGTAAGAACCTGATTGAAGCCGATCTGGTGGAATGTATTGTCGCATTACCAGGACAACTGTTCACCAACACGCAAATTCCAGCCTGTATCTGGTTTCTAACCAAGGACAAAAAGAATGGCTTGTCTTTAGATAAAAAGAAAGCCAACCGTGAAGGCAAGACCCTGTTTATCGATGCCCGTAATTTGGGCTATATGAAAGATCGTGTGCTACGTGACTTTACCGATGCGGATATTGCTAAAATCACCAATGCTTTACATGCTTGGCAACAAGGTGAAAACTTTGAAGGCGAAGCGTATCAAGATGAGAAAGGTTTCTGCTTCTCTGCTGAGTTAAAAGATATTCAGAAGCATGACTACGTACTGACTCCGGGACGTTATGTGGGTGCAGTCGAGCAGGAAGATGATGGCGAGCCATTCGCTGAGAAAATGTTACGTTTGACTGCTCAGCTCAAAGAGCAATTTGCTGAAAGTGCGGTCTTGGAAAGTGAGATTAAAAAGAATCTAAAGGGCTTGGGCTATGAGTTCTGATCATCCTTTATTGCAAGAAATTCAGAAGGGTGAAAGTCAAACTCTTGAATTTAAAGAGCAGTTACCGAAAGGGCAACAGGTGGCAAAGACCCTGATTGCTTTTGCCAATACCAGTGGTGGTAAGCTGGTAGTTGGTGTAAGTGATGATCGCCAACTCGTAGGTATTCAAGATGATATTTTTGAGTTGCAAGATCAGATCACTTCGATGATCAATGAACTGTGTGCGCCCAATATTCTGCCGTATATCTATATCGAGAATATCCAAGGCATTGAGTTGCTGGTGATTGAAGTCAGTCGTGGTTCATTGTTGCCTTATTATCTCAAGCCGCAAGGCAAGGCACAGGGGACGTATATCCGTTTAGGTGCAAGCAATCGTTTGGCATCGCCTGAGTATATCCAGCAACTTGAATTGCAACGTCTGAACCAAACTTTTGATGAACAGCCGAATCCACAATACAGTTTAGATGACATCGATTTACAACCTTTACAACAAGCCTTTACTGGGGTAGGTAAAGAATTGTCTTTGCAGAAAATGCGTAATCTTAAATTGATCATTCAGCAGAATGGACAGGATTACCCAAGTCATGGGTTACTCATTTTGTTGGGGCTTTATGAGCAGGTTGAGATTAAATGTAGCCGCTTTAAAGGCACGACCATGACGGTGTTTTTGGATAAAAAAGAATACCGTGGAGACTTATTTAGTCAGTTAAAGCAAACAGAGCAATTCATCAAAAACCATCTGCATCTACGTGCTGAAATTTTAGGGTTACAACGTACAGAAAGTTATGAAATTCCAATCCCAGCCATTCGTGAAGCCTTGGTGAATGCAGTGTTGCATCGTGACTATAGCAATGCAGGGCGTGATATCAAGGTTGGCATTTATGATGACATTTTGAATATCGTATCGCCAGGTGGATTGCCAAATGGACTGACTGAAGAAGATTTGGCACAAGGTCGTTCAGAGATTCGTAACCGTGTCTTGGCTCGTGTGTTTAAAGAATTGGGTTATATCGAGCAGTGGGGCAGTGGGATTGCTCGTATTAAAGATCTATGTTTACAGGCAGGTAATGCCGAACCTCAATTGAAAGCACAAGGTGATTTTGTCGATTGGGAGTTTTATCGTCCTTCGACTGAGCAAGTAGGTGGCTCAATCGGTGGCTCAATCGGTGGCTCAATCCAAGAGAGTATGCTGACAGATCGGCAAAAAGAGATCTTGGTTTTAATTCAGCACAACCCGAAAGTTTCCTATCGCTATATGGCAGAGCAGCTCGATATTAATGAGTCAGCAGTAAAAAAGCATTTGAATCATTTAAAAGATACGGGTTGGCTTGAGCGTGTAGATGGAACGCGAGGCTATTGGGCGATTAAGAAAGAGTTTGGGGGTGAGGTGTGAATGCTAGTTGGAGTCATATGCTATTAGGTGATCTCATTGAGCTAAAACGTGGATATGATTTACCTAAAAAACAACGAGTAGCAGGACATGTTCCACTCATTTCTTCTGCTGGACTATCTGATTGTCATGACGAGGCAAAGGTTAAAGGGCCTGGTGTGATAACTGGGCGATATGGAACAATTGGAGAAGTTTTTTACATTAAGGATGATTTCTGGCCGCTTAACACGACGCTTTATGTAAAGGACTTTAAAGGGAATCATCCAAAGTTCATTTATTATTTTTTGAAAACTATTAATTACTTGCAATTCAGTGATAAAGCAGCAGTTCCTGGGGTTAATCGGAATCATTTGCATAAAGCATCTATTTTGGTGCCTCTAAATATTGACGAGCAAAAACAAATAGCAAAAATCCTTTCTGATCTAGATGACAAAATCCATCTCAACAACCAAATCAACCAAACTTTAGAATCTATTGCCCAAGCCCTCTTTAAAAGTTGGTTTGTCGACTTCGATCCTGTCCGTGCCAAAATTGCAGCAAAACAAGAAGGCAAAGATTCTGAACTTGCTGCGATGTGTATTATTAGCGGTAAAAGTGAAGACGAGATTCAGCAAATGCCTGAAGGTGACTTTGCAGAGTTACAAGCGACTGCCGCACTGTTTCCTGAAGAGTTCGTAGAAAGTGAGTTAGGGGAAGTGCCGAAGGGGTGGGAGGTTTCAACAGTTGGAGAACAAGTCCAAGCAGTTGGAGGAGGGACGCCTTCAACTAAAAACGCTGATTTTTGGGATAATGGAATTCATTATTGGACAACACCTAAAGACTTATCAAATTTAACAGATAAAATTCTGTTAAATACAGAAAGAAAACTAACTGATACTGGACTGAAAAAAATTAGCTCAGGATTATTACCAAAAAATACGGTGTTGATGTCATCCCGTGCACCAGTTGGTTATTTGGCTCTAGCTAAAATTGAAGTAGCTATTAACCAAGGCTATATAGCAATTTTGCCAAATACGAAATATTCGGCTGAATATTTAATTCAGTGGTGTGAAGCTAATATGGCTGAAATCAAAGGACGTGCATCAGGTACGACATTTCTGGAAATAAGTAAGAAAAACTTCAGAGAAATTAATTTTATTTGCTCAGATGAAAAAGTAGTTACTGTTTATACTAAAACAGCTAAAACGCTATATGATGAAATTTCATTAAAAGCAGAAGAAAATCAGAGTTTAATTAATTTAAGAGATACTTTATTGCCGAAGTTATTATCGGGTGAGTTGGAGGTTTTAACCTAATTAGTGAGGTTTAAAGATGATAAATAGTAGAATTGAAACCCTAGGATTTATACGTGTAATGATGGTGTTAAGTAGTTTTTCACCATTATTTATTCTATGGGCGTTAAGGGGAAATGAAAAAGTATCAGATTTATACCTGATACCTATTTGTGCTTTATTTGTTATTGTTCCTAATTTTTTTTTATGGCTTAGAATTTCATTAGCTAAAAAGAACAATGATAAACGGACACTTGAGGTTGGGACAGCAGATGACCATAAGGATCATATTCTGGTATACCTGTTTGCAACTTTGCTACCGTTCTACTCTGTCGGTATAGAGAGTATGCGAGATGTTTGGACAACTGTAGTAGCTTTGTTTTTTGTGTTTTTTTTATTTTTACATTTGAACTTACATTACATGAATATAATTTTTGCAATCGTGGGCTATCAAATTTTTACAATTTGTCCAATAGACGATAATAATTCTGTAAGTGGGAAAGTTCCTCAAGTATTGATAACAAAGAGAGCTATAGTTTCAAAAGGGGACTCGATAATAGCTTATCGGTTAAGTAATACAGTTTTTCTGGAGATATAATTGTGGCGCTGGATTTTGATTTAAATAATGTAACGTGTATTGAATTTGGTGTAGGCAGAGAAGTTGAACCTAATAATCAACAATGTTTTGAAGTAGTACCGATAGATATTACTGTACAAACTGCATTACTAGAAATGGTCTCTAATACTTTAGATATAATGCAGAATCATAGTCCAAATCTTAATATTTATCAGCCATCTGAAAAACATGCTGGGATTGAATATTTATATTTACCTTTATCCAATGAATTAGCTCAAACAATGAAAGGCTTGCATGAGGCAACAAATATAACAATAAATTCCAATGCTCTCGATAATACAACAGAGATATTTTGCTATTTTGCTAGATTCACTGATCAGTCAGGTAAAAAATTGACTGCTTTACGTAGAGCAATCCAGTTTAAGGGTGTTTTGAAAAATAAATTAGTTAGGATTTGTGATGATAGTTTGAAAATAGTAGAGGATAAAATATTTAAATTGGATACAGATTTTGATCTTCTAATTGATAATACTAATATTTACATGATCAGACCGAGTGCATTTGAGTTTGCTGGAAAGTTACAAGAAGCAATATTACAAGCTGTTCCAATGAATATTGCATCAATTGCAGCTGATCTTACATATGTTGATTTTACAAGTTTACAGGCATATGCGGAGCAGCGACCTCGTGCTGCTAGATATATTGCATCCATTAAGTCTCAGGCTGAAACCCAAAATATTAATCAAGGACGTTTAGAGCTATTGTGCAGACATACTGGCGTTTCTTTAGATATTCAAAATGGTAAAATATTCGTTAAAAGTGGATGTGAAATGGGTTTTCTAGAGGTATTAGATCGACGTCGCTATCGTTTAGAGTTAATTGATGGGCAAGCTGAAAATTTCAAAGCATCAAGCAGAAGTAAAATATAAAAATTGAGATTGAATCCATGAACGAAACACAACTCGAAAACCTATGCCTAGAATGGTTCTCTGAAAATGGCTGGGAAGTCGTTCATGGTGTTGATATTGCGCCTGACAGTAGCAATCCTTTACGCAAAGACTATAAACAAGTTTTGATTGAAGCAGACTTACAGACCGCTTTTGAACGCTTAAATCCACATTTGCCAGTGAGCTGTTTTGAACAAGTTTTACTGAAATTGAGCAAACCTGAAAGTCTGGACTTGATCACCAATAACCGTGCTTTTCATCGCATGTTACTGGAAGGTGTGCCTGTCACGTATAAGAAACAGGACGATTGGGTACATGACCATGCCTTCTTGCTGGACTTCAACCATGTGCAGCAAAACCGTTTTGTTGCGGTCAATCAATTTACGATTCTAGGCACTAAACAACCTCGACGCCCTGACATCATCTGTTTTATCAATGGTATTCCGTTTGCCGTGTTGGAGCTAAAAAGCCCAACCGATGAAAATGCAGATATCTGGGATGCCTTTAACCAGCTGCAAACTTACAAAGAAGAAATCTCCGATCTGTTTGTCTTTAATGAAGCTTTGGTAGTCAGTGATGGTGTAACAGCACGTGTCGGTTCACTCACAGCGAATCAGGAACGTTTTTTGCCGTGGCGTACGATCAAGAATGAAGATGATAAACCTGCCTTAGAGTGGGAGCTGGAAACGGTTGTTCGAGGTTTTTTTGATAGAGAGCTGTTTCTAGATTACATCCGATTCTTTGTGCTATTTGAAACTGATGGTGAAAAGACCATTAAGAAAATTGCAGGCTATCATCAGTTCCATGCGGTTAGGGAAGCGGTTCAAGCGACCATTACAGCAGCCCATCCAACTGGGGACAAAAAAGCAGGCGTTGTGTGGCATACCCAAGGCTCGGGTAAAAGTATCTCCATGTGTTGCTATGCAGGTAAACTTTTACAGCAGCCCGCTATGCACAACCCAACCTTGTTAATCGTGACTGACCGTAATGACTTGGATGGACAGCTCTTTGAAACCTTTAGCAATGCTCAAGAATTATTAAAGCAAACCCCAGTACAAGCCAATAACCGTGATGAGCTAAGACAGCTTTTGGCTGAGCGTGAGTCTGGTGGAATCATTTTTACTACAGTACAAAAGTTTGCATTATTAGATGGTGAGAGTGAGCATCCATTATTGAATGGACGCCATAATATTGTTGTGATGTCAGATGAAGCACATCGTAGCCAATATGGTTTGAAAGCAAAACTAAACAATGATGGCACATACAAGTTCGGCTATGCCAAGCACATGCGTGATGCTTTAAAGAATGCTGCTTTTATTGGCTTTACTGGAACTCCAATCTCAAGTGAAGATAAAGACACCCGAGCCGTCTTTGGCGACTATGTCTCCATCTATGATATTCAGGATGCCGTCGATGATGGTGCAACAGTCCCAATCTACTACGAATCACGCTTGGCAAAGTTAGATATTAATCAGGCTGAAATCGAAGAGCTATCTGATCAAGTTGATGAGGTTGTAGAAGATGAAGAAGATGTTGGTAACCGAGAAAAGACTAAAAGTGAGTGGAGCCGACTAGAAAAGCTGGTGGGTGCCACACCACGGCTGAAACAGATTGCTGCTGATTTAGTCGCACACTTTGAAGCCCGTACAGAAGCCACGGCGGGTAAAGGCATGATTGTGACCATGAGCCGCGAGATCTGTGTCCACCTTTACAATGAGATTATTGCCTTACGTCCAGATTGGCATGACCCTGATCCTGAAAAAGGCAAAATCAAAATTGTGATGACGGGTTCAGCTTCAGATAAACCATTATTACAGCCGCATATCTACAATAAGCAAACTAAAAAACGCCTTGAGAAACGCTTTAAGGACGTAAACGATCCTTTACAACTGGTGATTGTACGCGATATGTGGCTTACAGGTTTTGATGCACCGTGTACGCACACCATGTATATCGACAAACCGATGAAGGGGCACAACCTCATGCAGGCCATTGCACGTGTGAATCGTGTCTTTAAAGATAAGCAGGGTGGACTAGTTGTCGACTATATCGGCATTGCTAATGAATTGAAGCAAGCCTTAAAAACCTATACCGATGCGAAAGGTAAAGGTGAGCCGACTTTACGTGCAGAAGAAGCCTATGCAGTTCTTGCTGAAAAGATGGATGCCATACGAGGAATGTTTGCCAAAACCAATGAACAGGTAGGCATGGATTTAAGTGCTTACGAAACTCAGGCACACCGACTGATTATCCCCGCAGCTAACTATGTGCTGAGCTTGAAGGATGGTAAAAAGCGTTTTCTTGATTTAGTTCTGGCAATCAATAAAGCCTTCTCTTTATGCAGCACCTTGGATGAAGCGAAGAACCTGCACAAAGAAATTGCCTTGTACTCAGCCATTAAAGCGGTCATTAGCAAGCATACCTCTGTAGATCGTAAACTGTCGCAAGCTGAAAAGGACAGTACGCTAAAACAGATTCTGGATAATGCTGTCATTGCTGATGGTGTAACAGATGTCTTTGCAATGTGTGGTTTGGATAAACCCAATATTGGCTTGCTTTCAGATGAGTTCTTGGAAGATGTACGGCAGATGCCATACCGTAATTTGGCAGTTGAACTTCTGGAAAAGTTGTTGAATGACGGCATTAAAGCAAAGACTCGAAACAATGTGGTACAGGAAAAACGCTTCTCTGACCGTTTGCAGGAAACCTTGAGGAAATACAATAACCGAGCGATTGAAACTTCTCAGGTCATTGAGGAACTTATTCAAATGGCGAAAGAGTTTCAGGCCGAGATGCAGCGTGAAGCTGCACTTGGTTTGAATCCTGATGAAATCGCTTTCTACGATGCCTTGGCGAATAATGAAAGTGCTGTCAGAGAGCTTGGAGACGATACTCTGAAGCAGATCGCCCGCGAAATTACCGAGAAGCTTAGGAGGTCAACGACAGTGGATTGGCAGGTTCGGGATAGTGTGCGTGCTCAGCTGAAAATATTAGTACGTCGTACTTTGCAGCGTTGGAAGTATCCACCTGATAAAGCAGCTGAAGCGATTGAGTTAGTGATGAAGCAGGCTGAGCAGTTGTCGAATGCTTGGACGAGTGGATAAGTCAAATTCAATCAATATTAGACTTGTAAATGATCCAAAACTCCATACATATTTTTTAAATGAATTATAAGGATAAAATATTTTTTATCCTTATAATTCATTGTCTTTAGTGAGGAAATAATACTAAAATAGCAATTTGATTAAATGAAATATAACACTTTTTTGTAAAATCGAAATTTTAATGAAAATTAAAATATTAAATTAAGGGGTAGCACCAGAATGAAAGGTACATTATTAGATTTTAGTATTCAAACAAATGAAGGGATTATTACTGGTCAAGATAATAATCGATATAAGTTTACAGGTGCTGAGTGGAAAGAAAATGTTTCCCCAAGCCGCGGACAGCAAGTCGATTTTGAAGTCAGTGAGTCTGGTCAGGCTGTTGGTATTTATCTTGAGTATCCAGCTCAAGCTCTAGCAAAAAAACAAATTTCTGCATCAACAGGCACAGCTGTAGAATTAAAAGATGAAGCAAATTATAACCTTCTCGACTGGTCAATGAAATGTATGCGGAAGTATGTCGATTTTTCTGGGCGTGCAAGACGTAAAGAGTATTGGTATTTCTACCTATTCCAGATTATTGTCGGATTCGGTCTAGGGATAATTGCTGCCATACTTGACTTAAGTGATGATGGGTTGAATGGTATTATGGCTTTGATGTATTTAGTCTTTTTACTACCGAACTTATCTGTTCTTGCACGCCGACTGCATGACGTGAATCGTTCTGGATGGTGGATGCTTATTTCATTGACAATTATTGGACTTATTCCTCTATTTATTTGGTTGGTTTCAGAAACAAAGCAAGAATCAAACCAATGGGGACAACCTGCAAAATAATTGAGCTAAGGGCTTTCTGCTAGTTTGTGGGAAGCCTTATTTTCTGTTCAAATTATGCTGCATCAAGTGAATGCTATACAATAAATTATGATTATCACCTTGGCACGTAATTGAGATAAGCATTGCTTTTTAAGTATTCGTAGACTTTGAGGATGCTGTGTTTTAATCTCAAGCATATTTTATTAACTTTTTTAGCTTTGACTGCCTGTTAAATTATCAGAATAAATAATAATGACTGGATATTTTACACCAAATTTACGCCACTAAAATTCAAAAATACTATAAATAATTGTTTTTAAAGGGTAAAATTTATCATGATGTCCAATCCATCATCGGTGCAACACTGATTCGTGGAGATTGAGGGGTTTCAATGGTTTTGTCAGTATTCATTAAAAAATCAGGCTCTTGATCAGTGTTTATCAGCTTTTGTCTGCAAAGACATGGTGAACAACCTATGTCTTAGAGCGGAAGCGGTGCAAAGAAATATGTGGGAAATTACATGAAAATCAGATGTCGCAAAGCCAAAGCATCAATCCATTTATTGAGCACGATACAGCACAATGTAATGAGCTGAAATGCATTCATTACCGATAGGAGGATCTTTGGGAGTGGACGAAAAATGAAACTCGGTGCTTCATTTTTATTCAGGTATTTCCGATAGCACGCAATACTATCACAAAAATGGAATACATTCATTGAGAGGTATTATCTGCTTTTATCAACCTTAGAACTTATAATTAATGGTAAGAGGAGCAGCCAATATTCATTAGATACATTGAAATATAGAAAACAGAATGTTTTTTTCGATAGAACATTCACACTGAACTTGTGGGATTTATCAATCATTAGATCTCTTTCATAAATCAAAAAACGACCTATCTATTGCTGATTATTTGTACCGAAGAATCTTAAACATTCAGGCATAATCTTTGAATGAA